>NZ_CAXAXY010000087.1:0-12130 GCF_963972885.1 uncultured Pelagibacterium sp.
CCCGCCATGTTGTGGATGGGTGACGAGGAGGGACGATGTTTATTTCTCAACAGCGCTCTCCGCACATTTTGGGGTGTTGATCCCGAAAAGCTGGATGAATTTGATTGGTCGTCTACGCTGCACCCTGACGACGTCGAACTGCTGCAAAAGCCGTTCATCAACGCAATGAGAGACCAGGCGCCTTTTGCGGTCGAAGCGCGGTATCGGCGTGCAGACGGAATTTATCGGATCATGCGCACCCAGGCCAATCCCCGATTTGACAGCGCTGGAAAGTTTCTTGGAATGACCGGGCTCAATACCGACGTCACGGACCAGCGGATAGCGGAGGAACAATCACGCTATCTGATGGGCGAGCTCAATCATCGCACCAAAAACCTGCTCACCGTCATTCAGGCTATTGCGCGCAGCACCGCGCGCACGACGTCGCCTGAAGCGTTTCTTGATGCGTTTGGAGCAAGACTTGGTGGACTTGCGGCCAGCAACGACCTCCTGGTTTCGAAAGCCTGGGCCTTTGTGTTGATCAAGGACCTCGTGGCTGGTCAGCTGCAAACGATCGGTGCTGAGCGTGATAGCCGGGTTACAGTGGGTGGCCCTGAGATCTTAGTTTGTCCACAGCACGCGCAGATGATCGGCATGGCGCTGCATGAATTGGCGACCAATAGTTTAAAGCATGGTGCTCTTTGCCAGCAAGCTGCATCACTCAGAGTGGAATGGTCTGGCCATCCGGAAAGCGGATGGCACATCGAATGGGACGAAACCCTTCCGGAGCCGATTGCACCGCCCACCCATAGAGGCTTTGGCCAGGTCGTCATGGTGGATATGGTCGAGCGGGCAATACAAGGATCGGTCGGACTAACGTTCCGGCCAAACGGCATTCTTTGGCGTTTGACCGTTGATGGATCGCATGGGCTGACACAAGTCGACAGCTGAGCTCTCCATTTTATCGTGCAGATCGCTTACCTGTCGGTCCCCGAAGTTCGTGCAAATTTGGGACGTTGAGTGATCTTGTAGCGTGTGCACTCAAGTACGCGCCCGCAAGCGAATGGTTTGAAGGCTCGTCATGCCGCACCATTAAAGTCCATAAGCAAGAATGCGGCGTGCGGCGGCTGCCCTGCGGGGCGATCGCCCTTTCGCTGTCAAGGCAAGCTTTGCCCACCCATTGCAGACAAAGAGCCTCACACGGCCCAGTCACAATGCCCCCTGCCGTAATTTCCCCCACAGGCTAAATCAGGCTGCCATAGCAGGTCCAGACCGATAGGATCCTTCGCTGGTACTGTGCATTGCGGGCCCATGTTGGCAGCTTGAAATCCACCTTCATACATCACAGACCCGTAAAATCTGACCCAGCAGCCAACGAAAAGTTAACACAGCGCTTCTAGCGTTTCCGTTTTGGCCAAACTCTGGAGCGCACCGATGAAACACGTCTTCGCCGTCGCCACAGCCGCATTGCTGACTGCGGCACCTGCATCAGCAAATGACCCCCTTCTCGAAGAGGTGATAGGCTTCACCGGACAAATTTTTCACCTCGAAACCGGCGTTCCAGGATTGGTCATTGCCGCTGTGCGAGATGGAGAGAATGCGATTGCCAGCTTCGGCGAAATTGCGATCGACAGCGCTCGCGAACCCGACGGCGATACACAAATCGGTGTCGGCTCCATCACGAAGAGCTTCACTGGCCTTGCGTTGGCCCATGCGGTCGCCGAGGGCACGGTTGCATTGACTGACCCTGCTGAACCGCACATCAGCCTCGTTAGCACGCTGCCCGAACGCGGTGGGCGTCACATCCGGCTGGTCGATCTGGCCACGCACGCCAGCGGGTTTCCGCGCGAACTCGCGCCCGTCGAAGGCGTGGAACGCTACAGCGATGCGTCATTTGCGGCCAATTTAGAAGAAGACGCGCTGCTCTTTGCGCCAGGGGAGGGCATGGCATATTCCAACATCGGTTTTGACCTGCTGGCTATGGCGCTCTCGGAACGCGCTGGTATGCCGTATGCCGACCTGATCCAGGAAACCGTGCTTGACCCCATCGGATTGAGTGCCACCGGTTACGCGCGCCCCGAGGGTGACAATGTCATGACCGGCTATGACTGGAATGACGACGAGATGGATCCCGGTGATCCAATTTCCAACCGCTTCGGAGCGTCGCAGCTCTATACGACCGCCAACGACATGGTGGAGTATCTTTCCTGGAACCTCGACCGCTTCGGCGAGGAAGGGACAGAGGCCCGCTCGATCAGCCACGCAGCATGGGTCATGCGTGACGGACTTGATCCCGTATTCGGAATGGACGAATCCGGCCAAATGGATGCAATGGGGCTTGGCTGGGTGATCATGATGCCGGAGGGCGAGCGCCCATTGCTCCTCCAAAAGGCTGGTGGGACCAATGGGGTGTTTAGCTACATTGCCTTTGCGCCCTCGCGCGGCGTCGGCGTATTCATGGCAATCAACAAGTTCGACTTCGCCGCCGCAACAGCAATGGCCGAAGTCGCAAACGATCTGATTGCCAGCCTCGCACCCCGCTGACTCCAGACTCAATAGCCAGGGGTCCAAAGACGCTGCGGTCGGTGCGTACTGCTGGCGCTGGAAATCGTCATTCAGCGCCGGGCAAAAAACCGCGACCCGACCACAGGAGCCTCAAAGCCAAGGCTGACCAGATCGGGGTGGTTCTGGTTGAACGTGCGCCGCTGCTTGCGCGGTTGGCTCTCTCAGATTCAGCCAGCCTGAAAGCGGTTTGGCATACGGGTCGATCGTGTTTGGCCGCTCGGGCACCTTGACCATCGGCTCAACCGTATCGGACCTTGAGATATTAGCCAATGGTCTTCCGGGACAGTCCGGTGCGCCGCGAAATCTTCCGGATTAAAAAACCGTCCTGGAAATCCCAGCACCGCATAGCGCTCAAAAACGCGGTGTCCAGCACGGCTCGATCTCCCGCCCGAAACGGACAGGATAGCGTTCAAACCTGAGTCAGATCTCAGTGGGAAAATCCCCCAATACCGGGTCAGATCTTTGCGGCCAGCAACACCTTGCAGCCCCTCTGGAGAACAGCAATGACGCCCTCGCCTCGACATCTTTGGATGGCAACGGCGAGGGGGCCGGTAAAACTGGATTGCAGGCAGCTTGAAGACAATTGGTTTGCCGATCGAATGGGAAAGTAAATTTGACATCTTCAATCTGTGGCGCTTTGGACGTTCATTCTCGTGAAGTTCAGTCTTTGGCGGTGACCACATGCCTGCCGCCTACTAGATGGCCCGAGACAAAGTCGAACAGAGCCGAGCCATGCTGGCTGGCGAGGTCTGGGATGACGCTGAGCTCGAACACATCCTCGCCCTGATATTCGGAAGTCTGCAAACTGCTGGACGACAGGACGATGGAGCCAAGCCCATCGCCTTCATCGCGCGAGGAGCGCGACAATATAGTAAAGTTGTTCCGAGCACCGCCAGGTGAAACAAGCGATGATTTTACCAGACGGTAACCTTTGTCTCGCTTAACTGTGTGCATTGAGTGATTTAGTAGTGAGTGCACTCAACTGTTCATGCTCAACCATTACGGGTTTGAAGCTCTGATGCCGCGTGACTGAGTTCCCTAAGCGAGGTTGCGGCATGCGGGTGGCTGCCCTCACAAGGGCAACCACCCTGCAATCTCAGAACAAGCATTAACCCTTTTCGTTGACCGCTATGAGCCTGTTCAATTGAACCCGAATTGGTCTTTGCTAGAGTTGCAGCACTGGCGAGGTGGCGGAAAGAATACGCGCTGGGCGTGCAAGTCCAGAGATTCAGGTTCAAGTCCTGGCCTTGCCTCCATTTTTTGGAGCGAGCGGACGCATGCCAGCCAAACGAACTGCAACTTCAAAGATTGCAGTCTTCGGGCTTTGGCTGGTCGTCCTGCCACTCAACTTCCTGGCGCTATATGGCGCGTGGCAGCTTATTGAGGCTTTTATGCTCCCGCTCGTCATGTAATCGCCGCATCTAGGCCGCGCGTAACTGGCACCAAGAAATCGGACAACCGTCATCGGGGCCTGCAGACCATCTCGCGCCAGTCCAAGACCGCACCATCATTGCCGCCACGCTCAATCGCATCTGGCACCCAGAACGCCGATTCACTAGCCTCTTCATCGTCACGCGCGACCCCAGTGCCGGCGCCCGCCATCTTCCGACTCTCTCCAAGTGGGCCAAATCCAGAAAACTCATAGCGTCCAGCCACGGGGCTCTCGGGTTCGTTCTTCGGAGACTTTCGGGCGCCTATCGGCTGCCGAAACTCTTCACGGATGCCGACCCTCGGCTTTCTTCCATTCCTGCCAAACCGGACATGCAGCATCCGGCCCCCATTTGGCCATTCATCAAGAGCAAACATTTATAGACATAATATGTTGATGGTCGGCCCACCCGGCGCGGGGAAATCCATGCTGGCCCAGCGCCTGCCCTCCATCCTCCCCCCGCTCAATCCGCGCGAACTGCTCGATGTGTCGATGATCGCCTCGATTGCCGGGGAGTTGAAGGGCGGACAGATTTCCGACCATCGCCCCTTCCGCGCCCCCCATCATTCGGCCTCCATGGCCGCGCTGGTCGGCGGCGGCTTGCGGGTGCGCCCCGGCGAGGCCTCGCTTGCCCACAATGGGGTTTTGTTTCTCGATGAGCTGCCCGAATTCCAGGCTCAGGCGCTCGACAGCCTGCGTCAGCCGCTCGAATCGGGCGAAACGGTCATCGCGCGCGCCAATGCGCGCGTCACCTACCCCTCGCGCTTCCAGCTGGTCGCCGCCATGAACCCGTGCAAATGCGGCATGGCGGGAACGCCGGGCCACACCTGCCGGCGCGGCGAAAAATGCGCGGCCGATTACCAGGGCCGCGTGTCCGGGCCGTTCCTTGATCGCATCGACATCCGCATCGATGTTCCTGCGGTGTCGGCAACGGACATGATCGGCTCCAAACCGGGCGAGCCCAGCGTCGTAGTTGCCCAGCGCGTGGCCACGGCCCGCGATATCCAGCGCCGCCGCTATGCCGAACTGGACCTTTCGGGCGTCCACACCAATTCCGCCGCCCCTTCGAGCGCCATCGAACAGATCGTTGCTCCCGACGCCGAAAGCCGCGACCTCCTGCTCAAGGCTGCGGAAACGTTCAACCTCTCTGCCCGCGCCTATCACCGGGTGCTCAAAGTGGCCCGCATACTGGCCGATCTTGCCGGCAGCGAAACCGTCTCGCGCCCCCACATCGCCGAGGCCCTGAGCTATCGCATCAACATGGCCAATGCCTGATATGGACTACAAGATTGTCGCGCGGATACCCGATATCGAAACCTTTGCCCGACTGCGCGCCATATCGGGCCTGTCGCCCCGCAGCCGGGATGGCATGGAAAAGGGCCTTCCCAATTCGCTTTTCGCCGTGCTGGTTGTCCATAAGGGCCACGTCGTCGGCATGGGCCGCATCATCGGCGATGGCGGCACCGCCTACCAGATCACCGACATCGCGGTCGATCCCACCCATCAGGGCAAGGGCTTGGGCAAGGCTATCATGGCCGCGCTGATCGATTGGCTCGAGCGCGAAGCGCCCGAAAAGGCCTATGTTTCGCTGATCGCCGATGGCGACGCGCGCCATCTCTATGGAAAATTCGGTTTTCAGCCCGTTATGCCCGCCTCGATCGGCATGGCGCGCGTCATGGTCAAGACGCCATGATCGACCCCGCCCTGCGCATGCTCACAAAGCTCGCCCGCAACAACGCCCTCGCCAATCATCGCCTGGCGCAGGCCGTCATCGGGCTCGACCAGTCCGAGTTTACGGCAAGGCGCGTGAGCTTTTTCCCTTCCCTTAGGGCAACGCTCAACCACATCCTTGTCATCGATTGGTTCTATATCGACGCGCTTGAAGGCGGAACGCTTGGTCCATGGGCATGGGAAAACGAAGAACCCTTCGATACGGCCCGTGCGCTTTATGCTGCCCAGCGCCAGAGCGATGAAAAACTTGTCGCGTTCTGCGACGCGCTAGAAATTGCCGATCTCGCCCGTCCCATCGCCATCCACCGCCAGTCCCGCATCCAGACCGAACGCTGCGACGATGTGCTCAACCACCTCTTCGCCCACCAGACCCACCATCGCGGCCAGGTCCACGCCATGCTGGCCGGAACGCCCCTCGCCCCGCCCCAACTCGACGAATTCATCGTCTCCGACGACGCAAAATTCCGCGCCGGGGAATTGGCGGCGTTCGGCTGGACTGAAGCCGATCTGGGATTCGGGGATGAATGAGTTGTGTGGAGAGTTAGGTCAGGGCGAGCCGAAAACCGTGGTTTTCGAGAACCGGAGCGGAGCGTACTTTCAGTACGTGAGCACCGGAAGCGCAGAAAGCTGCGGTTTGCAGGCCGCCATCGCCTAACTCTCCATACAACTTAAGCCGCCAGCCCGCGATCCTTGGTGGCCATGAAATCGAGCAGAGGAAAGTCCTTTGCACACCGGTCGATTTCCCACTGGCTGGGAGCCAGAAACACCGGATCGCCATAACGGTCCTCGGCGATGTTCAATCGATGCAGCGCCGCGAACTTGTCGAACTGTGCCTTGTCGTTGACCTTGACCCAGCGCGCCGTCACATATTGCGCCGGCTCGATCCGGATCGGCACCGAATATTCCGCCGCCGCGCGGCTGGTCAGCACTTCAAGCTGCAGCGGCCCCACAGCGCCCACATAATACCCCGAGCCCAAGGTCGGCTTGAACACCTGCACCACGCCCTCTTCGGCCAGATCGTTGAGCGCCTTGGCCAGCTGCTTGGTTTTCGAAGCATCGGAAAGATGCACGCGGCGCAGCAGTTCGGGCGCGAAATTGGGAATGCCGGTAACCGTCACGTCAGGCCCATCGGTCAACGTATCGCCGACCGAGAGCGTGCCGTGATTGGGAATACCCACGACGTCCCCTGCCACCGCCTCATCGGCCAGCTCGCGCTCGCGCGCGAAAAAGAACATCGGGTTGGCGACTTTCAAATCCTTGCCCGTGCGCACGTTTTTCAGCCGCATGCCGCGCTTGAGCGTCCCCGAAGCCACGCGCACGAAGGCCACGCGGTCGCGGTGGTTGGGGTCCATATTGGCCTGAACCTTGAACACGAACCCCGTGCACGCCGCCATGGACGGGTCAACCGGTTCGGGCCGGGCTGGCTGGGTGCGCGGCTCGGGCGCAAACCGGCACACCGCTTCGAGCAGTTCGCGCACGCCGATCGATTTGAGCGCCGAGCCGAAATAGACCGGGGTCAGCGTGCCCTCCTCGAACGCGGTCTGGTCAAATTTGGGCAGCGATCCGTTGGCCAGCTCAAGCCCCTCCATCGAGGCGGCAATCTGCTGGTTCTGCGTATCGGCAAACCGCCCCGCCAATGCCTCGATTCCCGGCGCCTCGGCCTCCGGCCTGCCCTCGGTCGAAATGAACCGCCCGTGCTCGAGATCGATAAGCCCGTTAAAGTCGACGCCAGCGCCCACCGGCCACATCATCGGCGCGGTGTCGAGCGCCAGGGTCTCCATGATCTCGTCGAGGATTTCCAGCGTATCGCGCGCTTCCCGGTCAATCTTGTTGACGAAGGTGATGATCGGGATGTCGCGCAGCCGGCACACTTCGAACAGTTTGCGCGTCTGCGCCTCGATGCCCTTGGCCGCGTCGATCACCATGATCGCCGAATCCACCGCCGTCAGCGTGCGATAGGTGTCTTCGGAAAAGTCCGCGTGGCCCGGCGTATCGAGCAGGTTCAGCGTCAGCCCGTCATGTTCGAACGTCATCACGCTCGAAGTGATCGAAATGCCGCGCTTCTGCTCGATCTCCATCCAGTCCGAGCGGGTCCGACGCCGCTCGCCGCGCTCTTTCACCTCGCCCGCCAGATGGATGGCGCCGGAATTGAGCAGCAGTTTTTCGGTCAGCGTCGTCTTGCCGGCGTCCGGATGCGAAATGATCGCGAAGGTACGGCGGCTTTTATAGCCGGTGGACTCAAGGCTCACTGGGGCAGATCTCCGGGAAGATGAAGGCGATTGGCAAACCCATATGGTTCGTGCGCCTGACTATACCAAATCGGCGGCCCTAAAAAGCCCCTCGCTTTTCCGCTGGACAGCCCCTCGAACTCAATTTACCAAGAAAGTACTTGTTTAAATGAGTTCTGCCATGTCCAACACCGCTTCCGGATGGTCCGCCATCGTCTCCCCGCGCTATCTCGGCGCCACGATCACCCTGTGCCTCGGCGTCGCGCTCCTGGCCTTTAACGGCTTTCTGGTCTCCACCGCCCTGCCCACCGCTGTCGATGAGCTGGGCGGCGTGGCGCTGTTGTCCTGGGCCACCACGGTCTTTCTCGTGTTTGCCATCATGGGCGGGGCCGGCGGCGCACTGCTCAAGGCGCGGCTGGGCGCCCGCATGGCGCTGGTCGCCGCCGCCTCGGTTTTCCTTGTCGGCTCGCTCCTCGCCGCAATCGCCGGCTCCATGCCCGAACTGCTTGTCGGTCGCGCCCTTCAGGGACTGGGCGAAGGCATCGTCGCGGCCATATGCTACGCGCTGATCCCCGAACTCTTTCCTTCTGCCCTGGTGCCAAAGGTGTTCGGCGCCGAATCGGTGGTCTGGGCGCTGGCCGCCTTTGGTGGGCCGGTGCTCTCGGGCGCCTTGACCGAAACCCTCTCCTGGCGCGCCGCCTTCGCCGTCAATCTGCCCATCGGAGCCATTTTTATCGGCCTCGTTCTCACGATCGTGCCACCTGGCCTGCGCGAAAAATCTTCCGGCCGCTTGCCCATCGTCCGGCTGCTGCTGATCGGCGCCGCCATCATGGCCGTCTCGGTTGGCGGCCTGCTCGATTCGCCGCTTCTCACCGCCCTGTGTCTTCTCATCGCCGGCGCAACGCTTTTCGCCGTCATCGGCCGCGATCGTACCGCCACCACCCCGCTGTTCCCAACCCATGCCTTCCGCTTTAATGACGTTGTGGGCGCTGGTCTCTGGGTCATTCTGCTCATGCCCCTGGCCCAGGCCGGCGCGGCGGTGTTCCTGGTCTATGCGCTGCAAAACATTTTCGGCTTCGGCCCGACCCTCGCCGGTGTCATCGGCGCGGTCATGGCGATCACCTGGTCAACCACGGCCATCCTTGTCGCCAACGTGTCCGAAACCGCCCGTCCCGGCCTTATTCGCCTCGGCCCTGTCCTGCTCGTTGCCGGTCTCGCGCTGCTCGCCATCGCCTTTGCTATCGGCCAGCTCCCACTTGTCATCCTGGCTCAGATCCTGATCGGTGCGGCCTATGGCACTTCATGGGCCTATACCAGCCAAACCATCATGGAAGCCGCCCGCCCCGGCGAACGCGACAGGGCCTCGGCCCTTTTGCCCACCATCCAGTCAGCGGGCTATGGCATCGGAGCGGCCATCGCCGGCCTCATCGCCAACACCGCCGGCATCGCCTCGGCCCAAACCACCCAGCAATTGACCACCGCCTTGGTCATCACCTTCGCCCTTTGTGCCGTACTGTCCCTCCCGGCCGTCGCCGCCGCCCGCGCCATGACAATCAAATCTTAAGGCCTCACCGGCTCTCCTTACGGTTAGGCGGCGAGGAAAGTTGGACATGGAAAAGGGCACGCTGATCGAATGGGACGACGACCGGGGCTTTGGCTTTATCAAGCCCGATGGCCCGAGGGCGAAGATCTTCGTGTCTGGGCCGCTGTCAGCCTTCTCGTGCTGGTCTTTGCGTCCATCATCCTGGACCGGGCGCCATTCTGGCTGATCGCGCCCTACGCCATAATGGGCGGCGCGTCCTGGCTCGCCTACTGGATGGACAAACAGGCCGCCATTGCCGGTCGATGGCGGATCAGCGAGGCAGGATTGCACGGCCTCGATGCCGTTTTCGGTATCATCGGCGGGCTGCTCGCCCAGCAGGTCTTCCGACACAAGACCGCAAAGCCCGGCTTCGCCCTGACCACGGGCGCGATTGCGGTCACGCATGGGCTGGTGCTGGCCGGCATTGTCGTCGGCGCGCTGTCTTACGCCGAACTGGCGGCCTTGCTCGAATAGGCTGATTCACGTGAAGCAGAATTTGATTGCTTCACGTGAATCAAAAAGCGGGGGCGGGGGATAAATTGGTCCGGCTATCTTCGGCCTTGACCTCAGTGAAACTGGGCCGTCTCGGTCGAACCCGCCATGGCGGTTGTCGAGCTTGACCCGCCGCTCACTGCGGTTGCCACAGCATCGAAATAGCTTGTGCCCACTTCGCGCTGGTGCCGCGTGGCCGTAAATCCGTCCTTTTCGGCGGCAAATTCGGCCTGCTGCAGTTCGGAATAGGCAGCCATGCCCCGGTCCTTGTATCCGCGCGCCAGATTGAATGTGGTGAGCGAAAGGTTGTGATATCCGGCCAGGGTGATGAACTGGTACTTATACCCCATCGCGCCCAGCTCGCGCTGGAACGCCGCCATATCCGCCTCGCCCATATATTTCGCCCAGTTGAACGATGGCGAGCAATTGTAAGCCAGCATCTGGTCGGGATGCTCCTTGCGGATCGCTTCTGCAAACCGCCGCGCATCCTCAAGATTTGGCGTCGAGGTCTCGCACCAGATCAAATCCGCATAGGGCGCATAGGCCAGCCCGCGCGCAATCGCAGCTTCGAACCCGCCCTTGAGCCGATAAAACCCCTCTTCTGTCCGCTCGCCCGTAATGAACGGCGCATCGTAGTCATCGACATCGGAGGTGATCAGCTGCGCCGCCTCAGCGTCGGTGCGCGCCATGATCAGCGTAGGAACGCCCATGACGTCCGCCGCCAGCCGTGCCGCGTTCAGGGTGCGCACAAAGGTCCGGGTCGGCACCAGAACCTTGCCGCCCAGATGGCCGCATTTCTTCTCGCTGGCCAACTGGTCCTCGAAATGAACCGCCGCGGCGCCCGCCTCGATCATCGCCTTCATCAGCTCGAACACATTGAGCGCCCCGCCGAACCCGGCTTCCGCATCGGCAATGATGGGCACGAAATAATCCGTGTCGGCGTCCGATTTGTCCTCATAGCGCTCCATGGTCTGGATCTGGTCGGCCCGCTGCAGCGCCTTGTTGATGCGCCTGACCACCGAGGGGACCGAATCGACGGGATAAAGCGACTGGTCGGGATACATGTTGCCCGACGAATTGGCGTCCGCCGCCACCTGCCAGCCCGAAAGATAGATGGCCTTCAATCCAGCTTTCACCTGTTGGACGGCCTGGTTGCCGGTAAAGGTGCCAAGGGTCGGCACGAAATCCTCGCTGTGCAGCAATTCCCACAGCCGTCGCGCCCCGTTCTCGGCCAGCGTATGCCGGATGGGCAGGCTGCCCGAGAGCCGGGCCACATCGTCGGGCGTATAGTCGCGCGCGACGTTCCTCCAGCGGTCCGGCGCCCATTCGGGGGCCTCGAAGGTCTGGGGGTCGGGTGACTTGTCGAGCATTGAGAACTCCTCCTTTTGAAATCTTAAGCGGTGAAAACGAGATCAGCCACGCCGCGAAAAGGTCGCGGCCACCATCTGCGTGCCGCCAAACAGCGCCTCGCCGCCGGCCATCGTAAAGCTGTGCTTTCCGGCCCGGTGGACAATGGAATAATCCCGCTCGGCCAGCCCCTGGCTTCTGAAGCTCTCCATCACCTCGGCCATCGAAGGCGCAATGATGGTGATGAAATCTTCGCTGGTCGTGTCGATTGTCTGATGAGCGCTCATGGCTCTTGTCTCCTGCTGATGAGCACACCAGCGTGCCCGGTTGAGTAAAGAATTGACAATTGAGGTCAAAAAGGCAAGAAAAGACGCAATAACAGCATGTTAAGCTGTAAATCCTTGCAAAGCCAGGATGGCAAGTTTGTAAAGACTGTAAAGATTTACAGCCGGGAGAAGGACCGATGAACCAACTCGATCTGCAGATCGGAGGCCGCATCAAGCGGTTGCGGCGCCAGAAATCGGTCAGCCAGGCCCAACTGGCCGCGGCGCTGGAGATTTCAGCGTCCTATCTCAACCTCATCGAGCACAATCGGCGCCGCATCACGGTGCCGCTGCTGTTCCGCGTCGCGGGTTATTTCGGGGTTGAGGCGGGAGAATTGGCCGAAAGCGACGATGCGAGGCTGTCGGGCGATCTCATGGAAATGTTCGGCGACGATATTTTCGCCGATTCCGACCTCACCAACACCGACATCCGCGATCTGGCCACCCATCATCC
>NZ_CAXAXY010000088.1:0-12083 GCF_963972885.1 uncultured Pelagibacterium sp.
TTCGATGGCGACGGGCCAATGCCCGCCGTTCCCTTCGAGATGACCTATACGCCGGGGGTCGATGCCGACGGGCCGGGGCCGAATGCCACGCCGGGCGATGTCATCGATCCCTCGCTTCGCATCATCTCCAACCTGATCGTCGACCAGACGCTCGGCAACCCGGCTGCCATTCTGACGGCACTGGAGGCCGCTGGCGTTGACGACCCCGGGCTTGTCATCACCGGCCAGATTTCGACGGCATATGCGCCGTTGCGACCGTTGTTCATCGATGTTGCGGAGGCAGCGCGGGTCGAGGCTTCAGCTGCCGCCGCGGCGGCGGCCAGTCCCGGCAACCTCCTGCTGCAGCAGGCTGCCGACGATGCGGCCCTGGAACTGGCCAACGCACAAGCGGCGCTTGACGCGGCAGCCAGCGTTCCAGGCGGGCTCAACGAATTGCTCGATGCCAATGGCATTACGCTTGATGGTGCAAACCTCCATATCCCCAACGTCGCGCCCGACGAGGGACTGTCGGCGCCGTTCAACTCGTGGTTCACGCTGTTTGGCCAGTTCTTCGATCACGGGCTCGATCTGGTCAACAAGGGCGGCAGCGGCACGGTCATGATTCCGCTTCAGCCCGATGATCCGCTCTATGTCGAGGGCAGCGACACGAACTTCATGGTGCTGACCCGGGCAACGCGTGACGCCGGCCCAGACGGCATCATGGTCGATGATCCTTTGACTGCGGTCGATGAATCCGCGGACAATATCGGTCCCATCAACACCACAACTCCGTTTGTCGACCAGAACCAGACCTATACCTCCCACCCCTCCCATCAGGTGTTCCTGCGCGAGTACGAAGCGGGTCCCAATGGCCCGGTGGCGACCGGCAGGTTGATCGAGGGAGCCAATGGGGGAATGGCGACCTGGGGCGAGGTCAAGGCGCAGGCGGCCAATATTCTCGGCATCGAGTTGACCGATCTGGACGTGGGCAGCGTGCCGCTGTTGCGGACCGATCCTTATGGCAATTTTATTCCTGGCCTCAACGGTCTGCCGCAACTGGTGGTTGGGCTCGGACCGGACGGCATACCCAATACCAATGACGATGAAGTCATGGAAGGCGTAATAGGCACGCCGGTGGATCCCACCGCGGTCGGTGCCGTTCGTACTAACCACGCCTTCCTTGCCGATATCGCCCATACCGCAGTGCCTGACGGGCTTGAGGATGGGGATACCGAAATTGGCGGCAATATTGCCGAAGACGGGGTTTACGATGACGAACTGCTCGACGCGCACTTCATTGCCGGTGACGGTCGCGCCAATGAGAATGTGGGCCTGACCGCCGTTCACCACGTCTTTCACGCCGAGCACAACCGGCTGGTCGAACACACCAAGGAGATGGTGATCGCAACTGGCGATCTCGACTTCATCAACGAGTGGCTGACCGAGCCGGTCGGCGCGGTTCCGGCCTCGCCGGACGGGCTCGAATGGAACGGTGAGCGCGTGTTTCAGGCGGCCAAATTCGGCACCGAAATGCAGTACCAGCACCTTGTGTTCGAGGAGTTTGCCCGCAAGGTCCAGCCGACGATCAATGCGTTCCTGGTGCCCGACGGGTTCGATATCACCCTCGATCCCTCGATCGTGGCCGAGTTTGCGCATGTGGTCTATCGGTTCGGCCATTCGATGCTCACGGAATCGATCGATCAATACAGCGCCGAATTCGTGCCCAACCATATCAGCCTGATTCAGGGGTTCCTCAATCCCACTGCATTCACCGGACCGGGCTCGACGATACCCGATGAGGTTGCGGCGGGCGCGATCATTCGCGGCATGACCCGGCAGGTCGGCAACGAGATCGACGAATTTGTGACCGGCGCACTGCGCAACAACCTTCTGGGTCTTCCGCTCGATCTGGCGACGATCAACCTCGCCCGGGGCCGTGATACCGGCGTCCCCTCACTCAATGAGGCCCGGCGCAGCTTTTACGAAGCGACCAACCAGGACGTGCGTCTCAAGCCGTATGAAAGCTGGGTCGATTATGCGGGGCACCTCAAGCATGAAGCCTCGATCATCAACTTCATTGCGGCATATGGCACCCACGATCTGATAACGGGCGAAGCGACTGTCGAAGGCAAGCGCGCGGCGTCCATGGCGATCATCTTTGGCACTGAACAGGGGGTCGACGATGACGGCGACGGCATTGTCGATCGCATGATCGCACCGCCGGCGGACGCATTGGACTTCCTCAACGGCCTTGGTGTGTACGCCGATGATCTCGGCGGCCTCGAAAATGTCGACCTCTGGATTGGCGGTCTGGCTGAGGAGATCATGCCGTTTGGCGGTATGCTCGGCGCCACGTTCAACTTCGTGTTCGAAGTGCAGATGGAAAACCTGCAGAGCGGCGATCGGTTCTATTACCTGCAGCGCCTCGACGGCCTGCATCTGTTCGGCGAGATGGAGAATAACTCCTTTGCCGGCATGATCATGCGCAACACGGACGCCGCCCACCTGCCTTCTGATGTCTTTTCAACTCCGGGCTTTATCCTGGAGGTCGATCAGACCCGGCAGTTCAATCTCGACACCGGCGTGTACCTGCCCGGTGACGACGGCGTGCTGGGCGACGATCCGGCAACTGTCGGCGTCGACGAGAGTCTCGACGATGTTGTCGATACCAGCGCGGATCCGGCGGGCGGCGGTATCCTGACGCCCCTGGTCGTTCGCGACGATCCTTCAACGCCGGGCGTTGATACCAACTATCTGCGCTACACGGGCGGTGATCACGTGGTTCTCGGCGGCACCGATCCTGGCAACGCGTCAAACCCGAGTGGAGACGATATCATCATTGGCGGGATCGGCGACGACACGCTCTACGGGGACGGCGGCAACGACCGGCTCGAGGGCGGCTTCGGCAACGACATCATAGATGGCGGCGACGGCGACGACATCATCACCGACAGCGGTGGTGACGACAACATCAAGGGCGGTGCCGGCAACGACGTTATCCACGCCGGACCGGGACTTGATCTGGTGCTTGCCGGGGCCGGCCAGGATTTCATCTTCCTGGGCACGGACGAGGGCTCGGAAGTGTTTGCCGGGGAAGGAAACGACTTCATCTATGGCAACAAGAATGCCGAACGCATTCTCGGCAATGAGGGCAATGACTGGATCGAAACGGGCACCTTCGATGGCGCCCCTGGCGACAATTTCGACGAGATATTCGCGCATGACGACATCGACGGACACGATGTGTTCCTAGGCGATGGCGGGTTTGACGAGTTCATCGGCGAAGGTGGCGACGACATCTTTGTCGGCAGCCCGGGTCGCGGCAAGATGGCTGGCATGTCCGGCTGGGACTGGGCGACCTACAAGGACAGCACCTTCGCGGTCAATGCCGATCTCTCGCTTCCGATCGTCTTCGATGAAGCCCCCACAATACCGGGAAATGCGGCGCTTGATGAATATCAGTCGGTCGAAGGGCTGTCAGGCTCGGCGCATGACGACGTTCTGACCGGAACCAATATCCTCGCTGAAGACAGGCTGCCATTCGATCCCGTTACCAACCCATTGGGAGGCGCGGAAGGCTACCTTGGCAGTGCGATCGACGCTGAGTCCCTTGAGCTGATTTCGGGACTTGAGGACGTACTGGGGGCAGGGGTCGCCGAGTTCAGCGCTGGTGACATCATTCTCGGTGGCGACGGTAGTGATATCATGACCGGCCAGATGGGCGACGATATCATCGACGGCGACAAATGGCTCGACGTGCAGATCGGCGTGTTTGCGCCCGGTGATACCGGACACACGGGAGAACCGCTGGAGTTGCACAACTCCATGACGACACTCGCCCAACGGATGTTCTCGGGCGAACTCAACCCTGGTCAGCTCTCCATTGTCCGGACCATCAGGCAAGCCGATGGGACGAATGACCTTGACGTGGCCGTCTTTGGCGACGTGATGGAGAACTACGACATCACCTTCAATCCCGACGGATCCATAACGGTTGAGCACGTCGACGTCTCCGACGATTTGGAGTCCGATGGCACCGATACGCTCAGAAATGTCGAGATCCTGCGCTTCGCCGATCAGGACTTTTCACTCGACGTCGCGGCGACGGGTGCTCCGGTGATCAGCGACACGACGCCGACGCAAACCCAGAATCTCATGTCGGACACGTCTGGAATAGCCGATCTCAATGGGCTGGGTGCTTTCTCATTCCAATGGCAGTCATCGTTCGACGGGACGACATGGAGCGACATCGGAGGCGCCACCACCGACTCCTTCACGCCCACGGCCGGTGAGATCAACATGCAGTTGCGTTTGGTCGTAACCTTCACCGATGGTCTTGGGACGCTTGAAACGGTTATTTCCGAGCCGACAAGCGTGGTTGGGGCGACCTTCAATGGTAATGGCGCCGCCAATATTTTCAGCGGTACGGCCGGTGAGGATCACGTAACCGGTGCCGGTGGTGCGGATACGCTTTCAGGTGAAGGGGGAAATGATTTTATCCACGGTGGAGCCGGTGCGGACGTCATCGCCGGTGGGCTCGGCGATGACACCTTGATTGGTGGTGGGGGGGCCAACACCATGGATGGCGACGATGGTGCCGACACAATGACGGGCGGCGGCGGTATCGACACAATGGATGGTGGCGACGGCAACGACACAATGGATGGTCGGGGTGGTGGCGATCAGATGTTCGGTGGCCTCGGGAACGACATCATGGACGGCGAAGCCGGGCCTGATACTGTGAATGGTGGCGACGGCAACGACACTCTGAACGGCGGGACAGCAAATGATGCGCTGATTGGCGGCGGAGGCGATGATACAGTCGACGGCGGCGATGGTATCGATACCGCCTTTTTCTCGGGGTCGCTTGGCAATTACGATATTGCGCTAAACGGAACTGGGGAAATTGTCGTTACCGATAATGCCGGGACTGACGGCGTTGACACGCTAGCCAACATTGAACGCCTGAATTTTGATGGGCAACTCTTCACCGTCGTTAATGGCACCAACAACGCGGACGATCCAATCTCGAGCGGAGCTGGAGCACAGATTATGCTCGGCTTTGACGGCGACGACACCATCGATGGTGGCGGCGGCAATGACGCCATACACGGCGGTGCCGGGGATGACACCATCATCTGGTCGGCCGGCAGCGGCAGCGACGTCGTCAATGGCGGAACAGAAGGGGCCGGAGGCGATGTCTTCCAGATCAACGGGGGCGGCGCGACCGAGACGTTCAACATTTACACCCGGAATGCCGCCATCGCCAATATCGGCTACACCGGAAATGCCGAGATCGTCATTACAAGGGGGGTCGGAGCCGGGGCGGCGGTTATCATCGCCCAGTTGACCGAAATCGAAGAACTGGTGGTCAATACGCTGACTGTCTCCTCGCCGGGCGGGTCCGGTGGCGGTGTGGCCAGCGGCGATACGATCGCGGTGTTTGGTGACTTTACCGAAACCAGCTTGAACCTGAACACCATCACGATCGACGGCACAGCGGGCGATGACACTATCGACATTTCCTCGCTTGGTTCGGAGCACCGTATCGTCTTCAAGTCAAATGGCGGACAGGACACCATCATCGGGGCTCTGCGTGACCAGGATGTCATCGAACTTCCTGACGGTGCCGTACTTGCAGACTATGTGACGACGGAAGACGAAAATGGTGTCGTCACCTTGAGCAACGGCTTGCATTCGATCAGCTATACCCCTGCTGCGGGCCAATCGCCGCAAATCGGTGGTGTTGTGGACGAGGCGGTCGACGACCCCGTCGAGGACCTGCCAGACGAGGTGCCCGCGAGCATCCAAATCGGCACGGTCGACAACGACCTCCTGACCGGTACCGCCCTCGCCGATCATCTGATTGGCTTTAGCGGCGACGATGTGATTGTCGGGCTTGCCGGAGCCGATGTGCTGCTCGGGGGCGATGGTGCCGACTTCATTGCCGGTTGGGCCGGAGAAGACATGGCCTTTGGCGGCGCCGGCAACGACACGATTCTGGGCGGCGACGATGCTGACCTCTTGTACGGCGACGACGGCGACGACCGTCTCTTTGGCGATGCCGGGGACGATTTGGTCAACGGTGGGGCCGGTGATGACACCGTTGTTGCCGGAGCGGGCGATGACCGCATCGTGGCCGAGGCAGGGGACGGCGACGACTCCTATTTCGGCGACGAGATCAATGGCGGCTCCGGAATTGACACGCTCGACATGTCCTCGATCCTGGCGAACGTCTCGGTCAACCTAGGGACCGGTCTTGGTGGCTATGGCAGCGCCATGAGTGCGCAGACCGGCTCGGACACGCTTTGGGGCATTGAGAACGTCGTCACTGGCGCTGGCAACGACACCATCGCCGCCAGCACCGCCGTCAACGTCATGGATGGCGGCACCGGTCAAGACACCTTCGTCTTCGGCTCTGCCGCTGCAGCACAGGGCGATATGATCGTCGGTTTCGAAGCGGGCGATAAACTCGATCTCAGTGCGATCGACGCCGATGCCGGAACGGCCGGGAATCAGTCCTTCACCCTGGTCAACGGCGGACAGAGCGCCGGAGTCGGTCAACTGCTGGTGAGCCACGAGACCCGTGCCGATGGCGATTACACAGTGGTTGAAGGCAATTTGGGTAACGGAAACGAGGCGGACTTCAAGATCAGCCTCAAGGGAACCCATGACCTCGTGAGCACCGATTTCTCGCTCTAGATCCATTGCGGCAGCCCACAAAGGGCTGCCGCATCTCTCTGTTTTCCCCTTTGGGTCTAAGGATTTCGGAAAATGCGTACATCCAATGTCAGGGCACTAGCAGAGCGTCGCGTGGACGATGCACTGAAACAAGAATTTCGCGGCATCACCGCCTACCTCTTCACCGTCTCGGGTCTCATCAACATACTGGCGCTCACCGGCGCCTTCTACATGCTCCAGATCTATGATCGGGCGCTTACCAGCGGCAGCGTGCCGACCTTGCTGGCGCTTTCAGCGCTGGCGGTCGGCCTTTACCTTTTCCAGGGGCTGTTCGACATCGTGCGCTCGCAGGTACTGGTGAGGGTGGGGGCGAGGCTCGATCGAAAATTCGCGCCGCTCGCCCATCAGGTTGCCATCGACATGCCACGATTTGGCTTCTCCACATCGGAGTCGCTCGAGCGCGGCCGCGATGTCGACAACCTGCGCGCTTTTCTCGGCAGCCAGGGGCCCATGGCGCTGTTCGACATGCCGTGGATGCCGATTTATGTCCTCTTTGTCTACCTGCTCCATCCGCTGCTGGGTGCCCTGACATTGGGCGGCGCGGTGATCCTGGTGTTTCTTGCCATCCTGGGCGAACTGCTGTCACGCCGGCTGGCCAATGATACCCAGCAGGCAATGATCAAGCGCAATGCGATTGCCGATTCCAACGCGCGCAACGCCGAGATTCTCAAGGCCATGGGCTTTGCGTCGCGGGCCATCGACAATTTCCGGACCGCCAATGGCGAACACCTCAAGCTTCAGACCAAAGCCAATGATGTGGTTGGAACGCTTGGCGCGATCTCGCGTGTGCTGCGCATGCTGCTGCAATCGGCCATCCTCGGGCTGGGCGCCTATCTGACCATTCAGGGCGATCTTTCGGCCGGCGCCATCATCGCCTCGTCGGTTGCCGCGACAAGAGCACTGGCGCCGGTCGATCTCGCCATCGGCAACTGGAAGAACGTCGTATCGGCGCGCAATGCCTTCAAGCGGCTGCGCGACACCATGATCGCCATCGGAGAGGCAAAGCCGCCGATGACATTGCCGCCCCCCGCCTCCTCGCTGCGCGTCGAGATGCTGACCGTTGCCGCGCCTGGTTCGGGCCGGATTCTTCTGACCGACGTGGCCTTTGAACTCAAGGCCGGGCAGGCTCTCGGCATTATCGGGCCGAGCGCCGGCGGCAAGACAACGCTCGTGCGGGCGCTTGCCGGCATCTGGCCGCCCCTGCGCGGCGCGGTGCGGCTCGATGACGCCGATCTGAGCCAATGGCCGGATGAAAAGCTGGGCGGCTATGTCGGCTATCTTCCCCAGGAAGTGGCGCTTCTCAATGCCACGATCGAGCAGAATATCTCGAGGTTCAACCCTCAGCCCGACAGCGCCGGGATTGTCCGGGCGGCCAAGGCGGCGGGTGTTCATGAGATGATTGTGCGTCTCGATAACGGGTACGACACCCTGCTCGGTCCCAATGGAGACGCTCTCTCTGCCGGCCAGCGCCAGCGCATCGGCCTTGCCCGGGCGCTTTACGGCGATCCGTTCCTGGTCATCATGGACGAGCCGAACTCGAACCTGGACGGTGAAGGCGAGGCGGCGTTGACAGAAGCGATCAAGGGTATCCGCGCACGTGGTGGCATCGCCATCGTCGTCGCCCACCGGCCGAGTGCGCTGGCGGCGGTCGATCTGGTGGCGGTTATCCAGAACGGGCGCATGACCACTTTCGGTCCCAAGGAGGAAATCCTCGCACCGCATCGCGTGACGTCGATGACCGAGCGTCGGTCAAGAGAGGTGACGGCATGATTGAGGTCAAAGGCACACGGCAGGTTGAAGGCGAAGGGCCGAACCCGGGCGATCGCTATGGGTTCGCCGATGCACAGCGGCTGAACCGCATACCGATGCTGTTCGGGTTGCTGATCACCGGTATTGTCGCCTATCTCAAGCTTGCGCTGACACCGGCCCAGGCGGCACAGCCACCCGATACGCCAACTCCTGAGCCCGAGCAGGACCTGGTCATCCAGGCCGCGGCGTCGAGCGCGCCGGAAAAACTGGACGACTATCGCAAAAAAGCAGGTATTGCGGACCCGGCGCACCACCTTGCGCCGCCTCTGCCCATGGAGCCGGCCCAACAGATCAATAACGTCGTCGGTTTTCCCGGGCCGCGCTTTGCGTTGGCCGATTCATCGGTGATCGATTTTTCCGGTCCACGGCCGGCCACAGTGAAGGGCGGCGACGGGCAGACTGGTGGGCCGCCGGCCCCGGTGGCGGTCCGTCAGGTCGCTAGAGAAGAGCCGCCGCCCGATGAGACGGGCCCGGCACGGCCGCCCACACAGGACCGAGGCAACAGGGCGCCTGAAACCGGCGCGCCCGTGCGGCTCAACAACATCGTGGCCGGCGCCGCCGTGCTGATCGGGCTCGACGAATTGCTGGCCAATGTCGTCGATGCCGATGGTGACGTGCTCGAGGTCGGCAATGTGCGCGCGTCCACAGGGTCTATCGGCAGAACCGAGGATGGGTGGGTCTATTCGAGCCATGCGCAGACGCCCGCTTCGGACGTTGTCATCACGTTTCAGGTCAGCGACGGGGTCGCAGCAGTAACGCACAGCGCCTTTTTCCGGCTGGAGCGGGGCGGGGATATGGTGGGCACGGACGCGCTCGACCACCTTGTCGGGGTGAACCTTGCCGACACAATCGATGCGCGGGGCGGTAACGATCTGATCGATGCGCGCGGCGGAGATGACGTGGTTTTCGGCGGGGCCGGGGACGATCTGATCGTTGCCGGTGCCGGCCACGATCTCGTCTATGGCGGGCTCGGCAATGACAGGATTTTCGGCGGATCGGGCAATGATATCCTGAGCGGTGGCGAGGGGGACGACCAGCTGTTCGGCGAAGACGGCGATGACACGCTTCTCGGCGAAGATGGTGCCGATCGATTGTTTGGTGGTGCAGGCGACGATTTTCTCTCCGGCGGTGCCGGGGACGACATGCTCAGTGACGGCGGGGGCGCCGACAAGCTGTTTGGCGATGCGGGCGACGATACCCTTGTGGCGTCCGCCGACGCTGCCGCCGATGTGTTTGACGGCGGCGCGGGGACCGACACGCTCGATCTTTCTGCCGCAAAGCTGGCTGTCGCTGTCGATCTGGACGGGCAGAGCGCCGTGGGCGAAGAGATCGGCGAGGATACCGTCACCAACATCGAAACGGTTATCGGCGGCTCGGGTGACGATACCATTGCCGGCAGTGGCGGGGACGAGACATTGCATGGGGGCGCCGGGGACGATGTGATCGACGGGTGCGGCGGCGATGATGAGATCCATGACGGCTCCGGCACCGACACTGTGACGGGTGGTGAAGGCGACGACCGGGTTGTGGTCGCGCTCGATGGCGACGACGATTCGTTTGACGGCGGGGACGGGGCGGACACGCTCGACCTTTCCGACACCAAGGTGGGCGTCTCCGTCGATCTTGCGACCGGGCAGGTATCGAGTGCCGAGATCGGCGATGATACCGCGACCGGGTTTGAAGAGGTGGTGGGCGGCGCGGGCGACGACATGTTCCATGTCGGGGACGAGGCGGTCGTGCTGACCGGCGGCGGGGGCGCTGACACCTTCTCGTTCGGTCTTCCTCTTACTGACGCGACAGACCGGCCGCAGGTCATTCACGACATCCTCGATTTCCTGGTCGGCGATCGCATTCTGGTGGCCGAATACGAGTTCTCCAAGACCGGCCGCGACGGCGAGGAAAACCGGTTCGGCTATTATTTCCAGGGCGAGGATGCCGAGGACGACCAGAGCGGTCTGCGGCTGAGGATTCGCTATGAACTGGAGGGCGATGAGGAGCGGACGCTGCTGGAATTCGACTACGACGGCAATCAGAACTACGACGTTGTGGTCGCCATCCACGGCCAGCATCAGCCTTACCTTTACGAACACGCGATCATCTAATTGAAGGGCTCGGGGAGCACCGATCATGACAAGTATTGACGCCGGACCATTGAGCGCTGGGCGACGCCGCCGGGAGCGGGCCGAAGAGTCCACCTACAGTCTGGGGCTTCGGATCGCTGTCAGCGCGTTTTTCGGGTTCGTGCTGGTGGGGGTCGTCGGCGGCTGGGCCGCCACGGCCACGCTGACCGGGGCTGTGATCGCTCCCGGCACGGTTGCGGTCGGCCAGCACGTCAAGGAGGTGCAGCATCGCGATGGCGGCATCGTCGGCGAGATTGCAGTGCAGGAGGGCGATTTCGTCGAAGCCGGCGAGGTGCTGTTGCGGCTGAGCGATGTGGAGACGCGCGCCGAGCGGTCCATCGTGCTCAGCCAGCTCTATGAGCTGCAGGGGCGGGCTGCCCGGCTGCTGTCGGAGCGGGACGGGCTGACCGAAATCGATTTTTCCACGGTGCTTGCCGCCGAAGGTCCGGCGCGTTCGGCCATCATCGGCGGGGAAACCACACTGTTTGTTGGCAATCTTTTGGCGCGGGCGCGCCAGAAAGAGCAGCTCGAGCTTCAACTTGGCCAGTTGAGCCAGGAGATCGTGGGGCTCGAGTCGCAATTGGGAGCGCTCAACGAGGAGATCGAACTGGTCAGTACCGAGCATGCCAGGCTCGAAGAACTGGCCACCGCCGGGCTGATCGAGGGCGCGCGGGTCTATGCCATCAACCGCGAAATCGCGCGGCTGACCGGCGAACGCGGCGAGGCACTGGCCAATATGGCGCGGGCCGAGGGGCGCATGAGCGAAGTGCGGCTGCAGATCATCGCCACCGACGAAACCGCCCGCAACGAGGCGCAGCGCGAGCTGCGGGTCGTTCAGGCGCAGATCACCGAGCTGTCCGAGCGCCTGCTTTCGGCCGAGGACCGGCTGGACCGGGTCGATATCCGCTCACCCATCGCCGGCATCGTCAACGAGATGAACGTCACCACCGTTGGCGGGGTGATCACCCCGGCGCAGACGCTCGTTACGATCGTGCCCGACGATGCCGATCTGAAGATCGAAATGCGGCTGAGCATTGTCGATGTCGATCAGGTCTCGGTCGGCCAGCCGGTCAAGCTGCGCTTTTCGGCCTTCAACCAGCGCACCACCCCCGAGCTGGAGGGCGAGATCGTCCATGTTTCGGCTGCCGCGCAGCGCGACAGCGCGACGGGCGAGTTGTTCTATCTGGGCGAAGTCGAGATCACCGACGATATCGGCAAGCTGGGGAACGTGACGCTGATCCCCGGAATGCCCGTCGAGGTGTTCGCCCAGACCGCCGAAATGACCGCGTTGAGCTATCTGGTCAAGCCCTTCCTCGACCAGGCGGCCCGCGCCTTCCGCGAGGAATAGGCGTGCAAAGGCATCCGACGGCTATAAGCCTCGGTTTATATAAGCGGTGCCCGAAGGGGCGGTGAACGGCGAAGCAAGCTTCATCC
>NZ_CAXAXY010000089.1:0-11955 GCF_963972885.1 uncultured Pelagibacterium sp.
CCATCCCCCGATCGAAACCGATCCCAATGACGGATTGGCCCTGCTCGAAGGCAGAGGGCAGCCAATTGCCGCCCAGTACGGCATTCCGCTCGCCGTGCTGATCGAGTTGACCCACAAATGCCCGCTGCAATGTCCCTATTGCTCCAATCCGGTCGAAATGGAGCGGGCCCGCAACGAATTGACCACCGAGGAGTGGAAGCGGGTCCTCGACGAACTTGCCGAAATCGGCGTGCTGCAGGTCCATTTTTCCGGCGGCGAACCGACGGCCCGCAAGGACATTGTCGAACTGGTCCAGCATGCGACCGACCGCGATCTCTATACCAATCTGATCACCTCGGCCGTGCTCATCAGCCGCGAAAAACTGGCCGAGTTGGCCGATGCGGGCCTGTCTCATATCCAGATCAGCTTTCAGGGCAGCGATGCGGTCAAGGCCGACCGGGTTGCAGGCTTTCGCAATGCCCACGCCAAAAAGCATGAAGTCGCGCGCTGGGCGCGCGAACTCGATCTGCCGCTGACCGTCAATGCCGTCATGCACCGGCAGAATCTCGACCAGCTCGAAGATATCATCGCCATGGCGGTGGATATGGATGCCGACCGCATCGAGGTTGCCAACGTCCAGTACTACGGCTGGGCGCTCAAGAACCGCGCCGCGCTGATGCCCACCATCGCGCAGATCGATCGCGCCACCGAGGTGGTGGAGGACGCCCGCGAGCGACTCAAGGGCATTCTCGACATCGATTTCGTGATCCCCGATTATTATGCCGAACGGCCCAAGAAGTGCATGGGCGGATGGGGCCGCCAGTTCTTCAACATCACGCCCTCAGGCAAGGTGTTGCCCTGCCATGCTGCCGAAACGATTACCGAGCTCGATTTCCTTTCGGTGCGATCCAACCATTCCATCGCCTGGATCTGGCAGAACTCGGACGCCTTCAACCGTTATCGCGGCACCGGCTGGATGCCCGAACCATGCCAGAGTTGCGCCTTCAAGGAAGTCGATTTCGGCGGATGCCGCTGCCAGGCCTTCGCGCTGACCGGCAAGGCAGAGAATACCGATCCGGCCTGTGCCCTTTCTCCGCACCACAGCGAGATTTTCAAGACGGCCGAAACGGAAGCTGAAACCGGAACCACACGGTTCATCTACCGCAATTTTGCCGGCGGCACGCTCGAAGCGGAGCCAGTGGATGGAAAATGAGGCGGCGATCAAGGCCGACCCGCATACCCCCCTCACCACGCAAATGCTGCCGGTGGGTGAGGGACATACGCTGTACGTCGAAACCGTCGGCAATCCCGACGGCGTCCCGGTGCTCTTTTTACATGGCGGACCGGGCAGCGGCTGCCAACCGAGCCATCGCCGCCTGTTCGATCCAGACCGGTATCATGCCGTCCTGTTCGATCAGCGCGGGGCCGGGCGCAGCACCCCGCACGCACAGCGATCGGCCAATTCCACCGACCGGCTGATCGCCGATATCGAAACGATCCGCATGGCATTGGGAATAGACCGCTGGCTCGTGGTCGGTGGGTCCTGGGGTGCGACACTGGCGCTGGCCTATGCGCAAAGCCATCCGGACCGCGTTACGGCCATTGTACTGCGCGCTACCTTTCTGGGCACGCGCCGCGAACTCGACTGGGCGTTTGCAACTGCCATGCCGCATTTCTACCCGCGCCTTCATGCCGATTTCCTGGACCTGCTGACACCGTCAGAGCGCGCAGCCCCGCTCGAAGCCTACTGGCGCCGCATCCTCAATTCCGACCCCGAAATCCATCGGCCGGCAGCCTTTGCCTGGTATCAGGCCGAACGCATCCTGTCCCAGATTGCGCCGCCGGCCGACCGATTGGATTTATCGCAGCTTCCGGCTCCGGGCGCACGATTTCCCACCTCGCCTTTCATGGAAGCGCACTATTTTTCCAACGACTGCTTTCTCGAGCCCGACCAGTTGCTGGTCAACGCTGCAAGACTGGACGGCATTCCCGGTCGCATTGTTCAGAGCCGGTACGATCTCTTGTGCCCGCCGGCCACGTCTTTTGCCCTGGCCAAGGCGTGGCCCGATGCCAATGTGCGGATTGTCGACACGGCGGGTCATGGGCAGGGTGAGCCGGGTGTGGAGGCCGCGATAACCCAGGCCCTTGCCGATCTTCATCCCACTGTCACCAACGGGCAATAGACAGGCCCGATTGATGCGTAGTTAAACTGCGTGACACCAGCTGATCTGTTTTGGGCGTGCATGCAGAACCGTTCCTACCCCACACTCGCCGAGGCCACGAGAATATGGGCTCGGATCGGCCTCTTGAGCTTCGGCGGGCCGGCCGGCCAGATCGCCATGATGCATCGCATTCTTGTCGAAGAGCACAAATGGCTCGGCGAGCAGCGATTTCTGCACGCCCTCAACTACTGCATGTTGCTGCCGGGGCCTGAGGCCCAGCAGCTCGCTGTCTATATCGGCTGGCTGATGCATCGCACGGCAGGCGGCATCATTGCCGGTGTGCTGTTCGTGATACCGGGCATCGTCGCCATCATGGGGCTGAGCTGGATTTATGCCATCTGGGGCAATGTCGGGATTGTCGAGGGTCTGTTTTTCGGGCTCAAGGCTGCGGTCCTCGCCATAGTCGTTCAGGCCGTCATCCGCATCGGCGGCCGGGCGCTCAGGAACGGCGCGATGCTGGCCATAGCAGCCGGGGCTTTTATCGCCATTTTCGGCTTTGCCGTTCCCTTTCCCATCATCATTCTGGCAGCGGGCCTCATCGGGTTTTTGGGCGCGCGAGCCGGGGTGCCAGCCTTTGAACCCAGGATCAATCAGGGCAAGGTTGGAGCGAAACAGATCGCCGATGCCGACACGCTGCTCGGTGAAGAATCTCCAGCACATACCCGTGTCGACGCGCGATGGGCGCTTCGGATCTCCCTTGTCATTCTCTCACTTTGGCTCATCCCGGTCGCATTGCTTTTCGCGCTTTTGGGACCCGATGACGTGTTCTCGCAGATCGCGGGCTTTTTCAGTGTCATGGCTGTCGTCACCTTCGGTGGCGCCTATGCGGTTCTCGCCTATGTCGCCCAGGAGGCCGTCCAGAATTTCGGATGGCTGACGCCGGGCGAAATGCTTGACGGGCTGGGCATGGCCGAAACAACGCCGGGACCGCTGATCATGGTCACCCAGTTCGTGGGCTTCATGGGCGCCTTTCGTGCACCCGGAACGCTGCCGCCTTTGCTGGCGGGCACGTTGGGCGGATTGCTGACCACCTGGGTGACGTTCGCGCCGTGCTTTTTATGGATATTCCTCGGCGCACCGTTCATCGAGCGCCTGCGGGACAACACGGTCCTGACCGCCGCACTCGGCGCCATCACCGCGGCCGTGGTCGGCGTGATCCTCAATCTTGCCGTCTGGTTCGGATTGCACGTCGTGTTTTCCGAAGTTGTGGAATTTTCCAGCTTTGGACTGGCTCTCGACATACCCGTTCTCGAATCCATCAACTGGTTCTCGGCACTTCTCGTCCTTGCGGCGATGATCGCGATCTTCCGGTTCGGACTGGGGCCGGTCACCGTATTGGCCGGTTGTGCAGCGGCCGGGGTTGCACTTCATTTGGCTGGCGGCCTCACCGCCTAACCGATACGCTTGGCCCAGATCGCAATTCGCCACTTGACGCTGTATCCATATATCGATATTTCTCGATATATGGATACAGATCACGCCCTCGACGCTTTCGATGCACTTTCCCAGCCCACCCGTCTGGCCATATTCCGGCGCCTTGTGAAAATCGGACCGGAGGGCTTGCCAGCCGGGGAAATCGCCGAAGCCGTCAATGGCCGACAGAACACCATTTCGAGCCACCTTGCCGCTCTCACGCGCTCAGGACTGATCGTCTCCGAGCGCGAGGGCAGGACCATCCGCTACAGCGCCAATTTCAAGACCGCCGGCGATCTCGTCGCGTTCCTGCTCGAAGATTGCTGCGGCGGTCGTCCCGAAGTGTGCGCCCCGCTGGTCACCAACCTCTCCTGTCTGCAACAAACCGCCACGGAACCCTGCTGTGACTGACACCCCCTACTCCGTCCTTTTCCTGTGCACGGGCAATTCCGCGCGCTCGATCATCGCCGAAGCCCTGCTCAATCGTGACGGAAAGGGCCGGTTCAAGGCCTGGTCGGCCGGAAGCAAACCCAAGGGAGAGGTCCATCCCTTTACGCTCGATCTGCTCAATAATTTGGGGATCGATACCCAATTTGCCCGCTCCAAGAGCTGGGACGAGTTTGCCGAGCCGGGCGCACCCGAATTCGACTTCATCTTTACCGTCTGCGATGACGCGGCCAACGAACCCTGCCCGGTCTGGCCCGGTCATCCCATGACCGCCCATTGGGGGATTGCCGACCCTGCCGCTGCCGAGGGCACCGACGCTGAAAAGCACTATGCCTTTGCCGAAGCGGCACGCCATCTGGGCACCCGCATCTCCTTGCTGCTCAACCTGCCCATCGCCAGTCTCGATCGCCTGGCCCTCAAGTCCAAGCTCGACTCTATCGGCAAAACGCGGGACTGAACCTTATGACATTGGATACAAGCGCTCCCGCCCCGGCGGGCGGCATCGGCTTTTTCGAAAAATGGCTCTCGGTCTGGGTTGCAGCCTGCATCGTTGCCGGGATCGTGCTCGGCAATCTCATTCCCGGCCTGTTTGCAGCGCTTGCGGGCCTCGAATATGCCTCGGTCAATTTCGTCGTCGCCGTGCTCATCTGGGCCATGGTCTATCCCATGATGGTCGCCGTCGATTTCACCGCCATCGGACAGGTCGGCAGGCAACCCAAGGGGCTAGTGCTGACCCTCGTGGTCAATTGGCTCATCAAGCCGTTTTCCATGGCCCTGCTCGCGGTCCTGTTCTTCAATGTGATCTTTGCGCCGCTGATCGATCCGGCCGATGCGCAGCAATATATCGCCGGCCTGATCCTTCTGGGCGCCGCCCCCTGCACCGCCATGGTGTTCGTCTGGTCGCAACTGACCAAGGGCGACCCCAACTACACCCTCGTCCAGGTTTCTGTGAACGATGCCATTATGGTGGTCGCCTTCGCGCCCATTGTCGCGGTGCTGCTCGGCCTTACCGAGATCACCGTGCCGTGGGAGACCTTGCTGCTCTCTGTCGGGCTCTATGTCATCCTGCCGCTGATCGCCGGCGCCATCACCCGCCAGATCCTTCTGCGCGGCGACCCGACCGACACGCGCCGCATCGACGCCTTTAATGCGCGCATAAAGCCCGCCTCAATTATCGGACTTTTGGCGACCGTGGTCCTGTTGTTCGGCTTTCAGGGGCAGACGATCCTTGCCAATCCGCTGGTCATCGTTTTGATCGCCATACCCCTTCTCATCCAGTCCTACGGCATTTTTGGCATCACCTATTGGGCCGCCTGGAAGTGGAAGGTGCCTTTCAATATCGCCGCGCCCTGCGCCCTGATCGGAACATCGAACTTTTTCGAATTGGCGGTGGCCGTGGCCATTTCGCTCTTCGGTCTCAATTCCGGCGCCGCGCTGGCCACCGTGGTCGGCGTGCTGGTTGAAGTCCCGGTCATGCTCTCGCTTGTCGCCCTCGCCAACCGCACCCGGCATCACTTTACGGAGGTCTGAATTGGCCATCACCATCTACCACAACCCCGATTGCGGCACCTCGCGCAATACGCTCGCCATGATCCGTCAGTCGGGCGAAGAGCCGGAGATCATCCAATATCTCAAGACCCCGCCGAGCCGCGAAACGCTTGTCGATCTCATCACGCGGTCGGGCCTTTCGGTCCGCGGGGCCATGCGGAAAAAAGAAGCGCCCTACACCGATCTCGGTCTCGATGATCCCTCGGTCGCCGACGAAGCATTGATCGACGCCATGCTGGCCCACCCGATCCTTATCAATCGTCCGTTCGTTGTGACAGAAAAGGGTGTGCGCCAATGCCGCCCCTCCGAACTGGTGCTCGATATCCTCCCCAACCCCGATATCGGGCCTTTCACCAAGGAAGACGGAGAGATCGTCATCGACGGAAACGGAAAGCGCATTGTCTGAAATCGATAATTTCCCCGCCCTCGCCGAGGAGCAATTTCACCCCATCGACGAAACGGCGCTGCTCTCTCCGCAACACAAGCAGCACGCTCCGCGAATCCTGCTGCTTTACGGGTCTTTGCGCGAGCGCTCCTATTCGCGTTTCGCGACAGAGGAGGCCGCCCGCATCCTGCGTCGGTTCGGGGCCGAGACGCGCATTTTCAACCCCGAGGGTCTGCCCCTGCCCGACGGCGCGCCCAAGGACCATCCCAAGGTCGTCGAACTGCGCGAACTGGCGCTGTGGTCCGAAGGCATGGTCTGGTGCTCGCCCGAGCGGCACGGGGCGATGTCGGGCGTCATGAAATCCCAGATCGACTGGCTCCCGCTCTCGATGGGCGGTGTACGGCCCACGCAAGGGCGGACGCTGGCCGTGATGCAGGTCAATGGCGGCAGCCAGTCCTTCAATGCCGTCAACCAGTTGCGCATTCTGGGCCGCTGGATGCGCATGGTCACCATCCCCAACCAGTCCTCGGTGCCCAAGGCCTTCAACGAATTCGACGAGGCCGGGCGCATGCGCCCCTCGCCGTTTTACAACCGCATCGTCGATGTGATGGAGGAACTGATCAAATTCACCCTCCTGGTGCGCGATCGGGCCGACTATCTGGTGGATCGCTATTCCGAACGGGTCGAAAGCGCTAAGGCGGTGGCCGAGCGCGTCAATCAGCGCTCGATCTGAGGGCATGAAGGTCCGCCGCTTTCCCGGCGGACCCGATCATCTATTCGGCCAGCGGCTCGAACCGGCGTCCGCTGATATGGGAAATGACCGTATAGGCCATGACGCCCAGCGCATAATAGGACGAGGCCGACGCCTCCTCGCGCGGCATGACGATCATCTGGTTTTCCCGGCAAGCATGCAGGAAATCGCAGAAATTGGGCAGAACCTGTTCAAGATGCCCGAACGCGTCTTCCGGGGTTTCCAATGCATCGGTGCGGTAGGTGACGAACAGGAAATCGGCATCGAGTTCGGGCAACGCCTCCGCACTCATGCGCGCGAATTCGCCCTCGGGGATGGCATCGACACGCTCGGGAAATGCAAATCCCGCATCGCGCAGCACGCGCCCCAAACCGCCATAGGTGTGCCAGGACAAAACTTCCCCATTTACGCCCTGGATGACATTGACCGAGATCGACCCGGTGTCGATCAGGCGCCGGATCTGCTCGATCTGGCTGTCATACCGGCCCTCAAGAATGGCCAGCGTATCGGTCGTGCCGGTAATTTCGGCCAGCGCTTCATACATGCCGAAATCGCCGCGCACCGTGTCATCGAGCACAATGGTCGGCGCGATGGCTTCGAGCTGTTCCACCGGGGCGGTCTGCCACGGGGTCGTGATGATCAGGTCCGGCTCGGTCGCGGCGACGGCTTCGATGTCGACCGGCAGATTGCCCACAAAGGCAATGTCGGAATTGTCGAAATCGACGCCGGTCAAGACCTTGGACGAGCGGATGAACCCCTCGCCCGTCTCGGTGGTCCGTCCGTGACTGGCGACCGGATGGACACCGAGTTCGATCAGCGGAATGGTGATCGAAAGATCCTGCAGCGACGCGATGCGCTGAGGATCGGCCGGGATCTCCACTATTCTCCCGGCATCGTCGGTAAAGCTGCGCGTTTCCTGCGCCAGCACCGGCGCGGCGAAAGCGATCGCGCCAATTGCAATGATTGATCTCAACAGGCTCATGATTTGATCCCCCGGTTTCGATTTTACTGTTCGAGCGGCGTGTAGTCGCGGCCCACCACATGGGACGCGACAATCTGGGTGAGCGCGGTGAGGGAATCATAGGTCGCCGACGAGGCGATCTCGCGCGGGATATAGACAATCTGACCGTTGCGGCAGGCGTGCATCACCTCGCACCAGCCCGGCAGAACCTCGTCGAGCGCCGCGCGGGCCTGGGCCGGGCTTTCGCCCCGTTCTGCCGCGTAGGTGACGAAGATGAAATCGGCATCGAATTCAGGGTAGGATTCGCCTGAGAAAATCTGGCGCTCATTGCCCTCGATGGCGTCGATGACTGCGGGGAAGACAAAGCCGGCATCGCGCAGAACCTTGCCCAGCGAACCGTACGTATTCCAGACCTGCAATTCGCCGCCATAGGCCTGAATGACGCTGACTTGCGTTTCGGCGGGGTCGGTCAGGCCCGCGATCATGTCCAGCTGTGCCTGATAGCGGGTCTCGAGCTTGTCGAGCACATCGGTGGTGCCGGTCACTTCGGCAATGGTCCGGTAAACGTCGAAATCATCCATTGTCGAGATGGGAAAGACATAGGTGGGCGCAATGGCGCGAAGCTGGCCGACATCGGCGGTCTGCCAGTCGGTGGTAAGGATCAGGTCAGGCTCGAGCGCCGCTATGGCTTCGACATCGGCGGGCAGGTTTCCGACAAATTCGATGGTGGAATTGTCGAAATCATAGCCCGTGATCAGCTTGCCCGACCGGATATTGGGGGCGGCATTCTCGGCGGTGCGACCGTGACTGCCGACCGGAACGATGCCGAGTTCGAGCAACGCTACAGTCAGCGAGGTATCGTGCAGCGCCACGACCCGCTGGGGATCGGCGGGCACGGTGACATCGGTGCCCGTGCCGTCGGTAAGCGTTTGGGCATCCTGCGCAAAGACAGGCGAGATGGCCAGCATGGAGGCAAGGCCGGTGATGAGAAGGCGATTGATCATGAAAAACTCTCTTGGGATCTGGATTTGACGGTGGTGAGATGATCGAGGCGCCAGCGCAGCACATTGCTGCCGCCGCCGTCGGCGACGACGCCGCAATTGCCCTGGACCATGTAGGTTTGCGCCTTGAGGCGGATATCGAGTTCGGTATCGCGCACAGCGGCGCGGACGGTGAGTTCGTGACCCTCGACAGGGTCATCTGGCATTTCGAATGGCAGCACGCGCACCTGACGCATGCTGGCACTGTGTGCCGCCGCCCATTCGAGCGCCGCCAGCTCGGCCACCTGAACGGGCTCGGGCAGGTCGGTGCGCCCCTTATAGGCGGGAAGAAAGACTTCACCGCGCGACAACGCCTCAAGAAAGGCCGGCGCCTGCCCGGCGGTCATCCGGCCGTAACGCTGCCGATCGGGCATAACGACAAGCGAAGCCGCAAACCGGCACCCGCCCAGATGGGTTGCCTGCACGATGTTGAATTTGTTCCGATCGGCAATGGCGACCAGTGCCTTGTATGTCGAAAAGCCATACCGCGCGCAGCAGGCATCCCGACGCGAATCCGTGCAGACAAGAATGGTTGTACGTGGATCGGTTTGGCCGGGAAACATCTTGCCATCGGCGTAGCCGTCGATCGCGGCGATCAGTGCCGCTTCGCTTTCAAAGTCAGCAAAGACTCCCTCCGGCTGTGCCATCAGACGCGGCAAAGCCTCGCTGTCGCCGACCCGATCGACGAGCGCGACGTGCAGACCACTTTTTGCGGCATTGTGAATGGAGGCGGCGAGCAGTTCGCTCATGTCCGCCGACTCCCACCTTGGGGTTCGCCATTTGCCGCGCGGCCAGGCGAGCAGCAACACCCGCCCCGGCGCATTGCCAGTGCCCTGCAAGGGCTCGTCGCGCTCAAGACAAAGATCGCGGCAGAATTGGTGTTTGCTCATTCGGCCGCCTCTTCAAACGCAGGTGCGGTGAGGAGCGTCAGAACTGTGATCGCACCGGCAAAAAGGCCGAGATGGTTCATTGTTCAAATTCCTTGGAAAGCCTTGCACCGGATCCGCGCCCGCGGACCCGGCACCAGTGTGCAGCCCTATTGGGCCTGCCCTATGGGTGTGAAAGCGCGGCCAGCGATATGCGTCGTCAGCAGATCAAGGTTCAGCCCCAGGGCGCCGAAGGAATAGCCAAAGCTCGCATATGGGAAGAACACGTACTGATCGTTCCTGCAGGCATGTAAAAAGTCGCACCAGCCCGGCAAGAATTTGTCCAGTCCGGCACGCACCTGAACGGGACCGTCCTGCGGAGTCGTGCCATAAAAATTGATGACAAAGTCCGCATCGATGTCCTGCCAGCGCTCCGGGCTGATGGCCATGGAGCGGCCGTCCATGTCCGCGGCGATCTCGGGCAGGTTCAACCCCAGATCGGCCATCGCGACCGTGAGTGCTCCAAGATCGTTATAGACATAGACAGAATCCCCTGCCGGAAACGAGAACGTAACGCTGACGGAAACGTCGCCCGCTTCATCAAAGAAAGGCCTGACCGTCTCCAGCTTACGATTGTACGCTCCTGACAGGGCCTCATAGGCATCCAAGTGACCAGTCGCTTCAGCGAGTACCCTCATACCGTCGCGGACGGGATAAAGGTTGGGGTCGATGACAAGCGTTGGTGCGATCACCGAGAGCTTTTCGACCTGTTCTTCAAGCATGGTGATGATGAGATCGGGATCAAGCGCCGCGATCGTTTCGTAATCGAGATCGTTGTAAGTGCCGATAAACTCGAAATCGGCTGTATCGAAATCAATACCCAGCAAGTCCGGCACCACCCGCAGATAGGGCTTGCCCTCGGCATCGACCCGCCCCGAACTGCCCACCAGCGGGACGCCGAGTTCAAGCAGCGGCAGGGTCAGCCGATTGTCATTTTGCGAAATGACGCGCTCGGCCGTTAAGGGCACCTCAACGACACGCCCGGCATCATCGGTGACCATGCGCGTTTCCGCCGCCAGCACCGGCGTGGCCATAAGGGCGAAAACGGCGAATATGGCTCTAATCGGTTTCATCAAGATGACTCTCCGCTAAATCTGTTCGTCTGTGGTCAAGGGCACGAAGTCGCGGGTAGCGATTTGCGAGACCAAAATGTTGAGGACGGAGCGCAACGCGGCAAAGCTGACGGCCCGCATCTCCTCGCGGTGCACCATGAAATATTGATTGTTGCGCGCCGCATGCAGTTCCTGCCGCCAATTGGGGACGGCCGCATCCCAAAGCTCGTAGATCGTCTGAACCGTTGTGCCCGTGGCCGGCCAATAGGTGCTGATCATGAAATCGGCGTCGAACTGGTGGACCAGTTCGGGGCTGAGATCGATGCGCGACTCTTCAAGCTCGGCGATCGTCTCGGGCATGGAAAACCCCAGCGCGTGAATGATCTGGGTCAGCGCATCATAGGTGCGAAAGCCCCGAACCGACCCCGACCGGGGCTCGATCACCCCGACCGATACACTTGCTGGATCGCCAATGGTTTGCGAGATCACGTCCTGGGCTCCTGCAAAGCGTACCTCCCAATCTGCCAAAAGCTGCTCGTAGACATCGAGCTTGCCTGCCACGTCGGCGATCTTGCGGTAGCGGGCCAGAAGGTCCTCCTCCCAGCCGGCGATAACGACCGCTGGGGCAATCAGCGAAAGCTGTTCGTAGCTGTCCACTCCGCCTTCCGAGAGCAAGATAAGGTCCGGCTCGGCTATGGCGATGGCTTCGAGGTCGTATTCATTGGGATCGCCGACCCAGGCGATATCGGAATTTTCAAAGCGGAAGCCGAGCGCGTCATAGGCGCCCCGGACATAGGGATCGCCATTATTGACGCCCGGGTCCACCCGGCCGCTCGAGCCGACAAGAGCGGCACCGAGTTCTAGCAGGGGCGACGTGATCTGCTCACCGCGCAGGGAAACGATGCGCTGGGGATCGACCGGGACTTCGACCTCATGCCCCATGTCGTCGACAAAGAGGCGGATTTCCTGAGCCAGAGCTGAAAAAGAGGACAGGCCCGCAACCATGGCAAGCGCAGCAACACGCGTCAGCCGGCCAACCGATTGAAATGAAAAGCTCATGGGTAAATAACTCCAAAAAAAAGCATCAGCGGTCGTCGGCGTTGGTTTCCGGATCGCCGTCCAGCGCGGCCTCGATCATCGGCACAAGACGCTCGATGCCGTAGGGCAGAGACAAAAGTGTCAACGGCGGAGTAAAATCCGGCCAATGGGCGGAGTAAAAGTCGGCCACTTG
>NZ_CAXAXY010000090.1:0-11875 GCF_963972885.1 uncultured Pelagibacterium sp.
TGACGATCGCCTTGCCCTGAACGCATTTCAGGCCAGCCTCGATCACCTCCCATTTCGAGGAATCGATCATCACCGGCACGCGTGCGATATCGGGCTCGGAGGCGACAAGGTTGAGGTATTCGACCATCACCTGCTGGCTGTCGATCAAGCCTTCGTCCATGTTGATGTCGATGATCTGCGCGCCGTTTTCCACCTGGTCGCGCGCCACATCGAGCGCGGTGGCGTAATCGCCCGCGGTGATGAGTTTTTTGAACCGCGCCGAGCCGGTGACATTGGTGCGCTCGCCCACATTGACGAACGGAATATCGTCGGTGAGCGTGAAGGGTTCGAGCCCTGACAGGCGCAAACGCGGCTCGATCTCGGGGACTTGGCGGGGCGGATATTTGGAAACCGCCTGGGCAATCGCCGCGATATGTTCGGGCGTCGACCCGCAACATCCGCCCACGATGTTCAAGAACCCGTCGCGCGCAAATCCTTCGATCTGGCTGGCCATGAACTCGGGACTTTCGTCATATTCGCCGAACTCGTTGGGCAGGCCAGCATTGGGATAGGCGCAGACCAGCGTGTCCGCGATATCGGAAATCTCGCCGAGATGGGCGCGCATGGCGTTGGCACCCAGCGCGCAGTTGAGCCCCATGGTGAACGGCTTGGCGTGGCGCAGCGAATACCAGAACGCGGTCGGGGTCTGCCCCGACAGCGTGCGGCCCGAGAGATCGGTGATCGTGCCCGAAATCATCACCGGCAGGCGGATGCCCTTTTTGGCAAAGGTTTCTTCGGCGGCAAACACCGCTGCCTTGGCGTTGAGCGTATCAAAGATCGTCTCGATCAGGATCAGATCCGAGCCGCCATCGATCAGCCCCTCGATCTGTTCGCCATAGGCGATGCGCAACTGATCGAAACTGGTGGCACGATAGCCCGGATTGTTGACATCGGGGGAAATCGAGGCTGTACGGTTGGTCGGGCCGACGGCGCCGGCGACGAACCGGCGCTTGCCGTCCTCGGCCTGGGCACGGATCGCGGCGCGCTTGGCGGCCTGCGCCCCGGCGACGTTGAGCTCATAGGCCAGCGCCTCCATGCCGTAGTCGGCCTGGGCGATGGTCGTGCCCGAAAACGTGTTCGTTTCCAGAAGATCCGCCCCCGCCATGGCATAGGCGAAGTGGATATCCTCGATGATTTTCGGTTCGGTGATGACCAGAAGATCGTTATTGCCCTGCAGGGGTTTGGGCCAGTCGGCGAACCGCTCGCCCCGGAAATTTTCTTCCGAGAGCTTTTCGAGCTGAATCATGGTGCCCATGGCACCGTCGAGAATGAGAATACGCTCACGCGCCGCCGCCGTCAGCGCCGCAAGGATCTCCTCGCCCTCTTTGGCTGTACGGACCGGGGCCGATCCCGGCTGCAGCGCCTCAACGGCAATCGCTACGCCCTCGCCCATGCCGCCCATGCGCCCGTCAGCGGGAGCGTGGGTGTGGCCATGGGTACATCCGGGAGCGTTGCACATAATGAAATTCCGTTCCTGCGGGCTGATCCCGCGAAGTGATACAAAGACATAAAGATATCTTTATGTCAATTAAGGAGCCCTTCGAGAAGCCCCGCAAACCGGGCCACCCGTTTGTCCGTGGCATCGGCAAAACCGACAACGAGGCCCTTGCGTTTCTGCCCGGCGCAATAACTCGAAAGCGCTGGCGTTTCAAAGCCTTGATCGGCCAGAAGGGCCGCAACTCTGGTGTCGTCGACGTGGTCCGCAAACCCCATCACCGTCTGCAGCCCACCCATGGGCATGCCAATCGCGATGGCGCCGCCCAGCCTTGCACGCAAGGTCTCGACCAGCAACCGTCCACGGTCCTCATATAGACGGGCAATCCGTTTCAAATGGGTGACCAGCGCCCCGGTTTCAATCAGGTCCGCGTAAGCGGCCTGCGCGTGGATATTGACGCGCAGGCCCATATTGCGCTGCGCTTGTCTCAGTGGCCCGGCCAATGTGTCGGGCACCACCATATAAGCCAGCCGCAACCCCGGCAGCAGGCTCTTGGCGGTCGTGCCCAAATAGATCACCTCCCCACCCCTGCTGATCCCCTGCAGGGCGGCAATGGCCCGCCCCTGCCACAAAAACTCGCTGTCGTAATCGTCCTCGAGCACCACGGCCCCCTCGCGACGGGCCGCTTCGAGCAGGCCCATGCGCCGCTGCAGATTCATCCGCGCGCCGGTGGGGTAATGGTGCGAGGGCGTGACATAGACCAGCCGTGCCCCGCTGCCGGCCAGCGCCGCCGGATCGGCGCCCTGTTCGTCCACTTCCAGTGTGCGCGTCACCAGCCCCGCCCCGGCAAATGCCGTCCGCGCGCCGAAATAGCCCGGCGATTCCACAAAGCCGACCTCCCCCGGATCGGCCAGGCACTGGGCCACGAGCGACAACCCCGCCTGGATCGAGGGCACAACGATGATCTGGGCGGGCGAGGCGTTGACCCCGCGCTGGCGGGCCAGATGATCGGTCAGCGCCGATTTGAGCCGAGGCAGCCCATCGACATCGCCATAGATCGCCGCGTGCCCAAAGGATTGCCGCGCCACCCGCCGCAGGGTTCGTGCCCACAGATCGGCGGGAAACAGCGCTTCGTCGGGCGCCCCGGGTTCGAGCTGGCCTGCATGGCGCCCGCCCTCCCAGTTGCGCAGATCGCGCGCCAGCGCCTGACCGCGTTGCGACAGGCCGATATCCGGCCCATCCCCAACGAGCTCCGCGCCCTCTAGTTCGGCCCGCGCCACCACCTGCGGCGCGGCACCGGCCCGCACCGCGATCACCCCGTCGGCCCGCAACAAATCATAGGCCGCATTGACCGAATTGCGCGAAATTCCCAGCCCCGCCGCCAATTGCCGCGAGCTGGGCAGCACGAACCCGGCCCTAAGCCGCCCAGAGCGCGCCGCCTCGCCAACGGCGCGATAAATCTGCTCGGGCAACGGCGCGCCCGAGCGCTCCAGAACGATCAGACCTTCAAGCATCTGGAACCTTCAAATCAGAGCAAAGTGGACCTTACACAGAACCAGTTTATCACAGATAACTGGTCTCACGGCAAAGCCAAAACTTTAAATACACAAGGCACCAATATGAACGAGCACACCCTGCCGCCCTATGCCCGCGCCCGCCAGCCGCGCCGTGCCCGCTATGACGAGGAGACCATCAACGACATTCTCGATGGTGGGCTCGTCGGCCATGTGGGCTTCATCGCCGATGGCCGTCCCATGGTGGTGCCCATGGCCTATGCCCGCTGGGGCCAGACGATCTATCTGCACGGCGCCTCCAAGGCCCGCATCGTCGCCCTGCACAAGGATGGCGATCCGATCTCGATGACCGTTACCCTGCTCGAGGGCATCGTCGCGGCGCGCTCGGGCTTTCACCATTCAATGAATTATCGTGCCGCAACCATCCACGGCACAACGCGGCTGGTCACCGACCCCGGTGAAGCCGAAGAGGCGCTCAAGCTGATCACCGAGCACCTTCTGCCCTTGCGCTGGAACGAGGTGCGCCCCATGCACGACAAGGAGCGCAAGGCGACCGGCGTCATAGCGCTCGAGATCGAGGCGGCTTCGGCCAAAATCCGCCAGGCCCCGCCCGCCGACGATCCCGAGGATCATGACCTGCCGATCTGGGCCGGAGTGATCCCCATCATCACCGCCCTGGGTGCCCCAATCGGCGACGGTAAAACCCCCGGCGAGGTTCCGCCGCCGCCATCGACACACCTCGCGCGCAAGAAATTTGCCTAACGATTATGCAAATTGAAAACTTGCCTATTCACTTGGCAGAAATTTCTATCCATAGTCCCACAGCTTTCAACCGTTGGGACCGGACCGGTGCAACAAAGCCTGCCGCGCAAGGGCGACACAGTCGATGACATTGTCGGGCAACTGGCCGATGCCATTGTGGCCGGCCAGTTCCGTCCGGGCGAAAAGCTTGACGAATTGACGCTGGCCAACCGCTTTTTTGTTTCGCGCACACCGGTCCGCGAGGCGCTGAGCCAGCTCGCCGCCATGGGGCTGGTCTCCCGCCGGCCCAATCGGGGCGCGGTTGTGGCCGAATTGAGCGAGGAACATCTGGCCAATCTCATCGAGGTGATGGCCGAGCTCGAGGCGGTCTGCGCGCGCCTGGCCGCCGAGCGCATGTCCGGCCCCGAACGGCGCAGTCTCGAAGCCGATCACCTCGCCGCCGCCGAAATGGTGCGCCTTGGCCGTACCGACGCTTATGCCGCGTACGACACCTTGTTCCACGCCCGCGTGCAATCGGCCGCCCGCAACCCGCAATTGAGCGAAATGGCCGCCCTCTCGCGCTCGCGCCTCACCCCGTTCCGCACCGATCTCTTCGCCTATCCGGCCCGGCTGGCCCGTTCTTATGAGGAGCACGAAATGATCGTCACCGCCCTGCTGCAGGCCGATGGCGCAAGAGCTGAAACCTTGATGCGCCAGCACATTCTAGGCTCAAAGGCACAGATGACGCCGGTTCCGGTGGCGCGATAGACCGGCGGCGCGGGCCCGGAAAACCGGATCGTCGCCACGCCCATACAATTGAATCGATTGCCACAATCCCGATTTAAGTCCTCCCCACTATAAGAAGGATTTTTACTTAGCTTTATTATAGTATGATTTTATGCAAAACGGTTCCAATTCCGACCCCCGGCTCGACGAAGGGCTCGACCCTGAACTCATCGCCTTTGTCGACGACATCCTCGCCGCCTATGGCAGCTTTCCACCCTTCCAAACCCTCGATATAACCGCCCAGCGCAAGGTGGCAGAAGCGGTGCGCGCACCCTGGGCTAAAGGCGGCCCGACGCTTTGCCGATCGGCCAACCGGGTCATCGGCCAGTTGCGCGCCCGCATCCACATACCTCGACCCGGCCCGCTGCCGGCCCTGATCTATCTGCATGGCGGCGGCTGGACATTTTTCAGCCTCGATACCCATGACCGGCTGATGCGCGAATATGCATCGCGCGCCGGCATCACGGTGATCGGTGTGGAATACCCGCTGGCCCCGGAAACCAAATTTCCCAACCAGCTCACCCTTCTGGCCGATCTGGTGCGCCTGCTGGCCAATCGTGGCGACGAATGGGGGATCGACGCCCCACGGCTGGCCATTGGCGGGGACTCGGCCGGCGCCAATCTTGCCCTCGCGACAGCGCTCACCCTGCGCGAAAGCGACTATGGCGACGCGCTCGCCGGCCTGCTCCTCAATTACGGTGCCTTCGATGCCCGCATGGACAGCGCGAGTTATCGGCTTTTCGCCGATGGCCGCTATCTCCTCGCCGCCTCGGAAATGGAAGCGCTGTGGTCCAATTATGTCCGCGAGCCCGCCCAGCGCGCCGACCCCTTCGTCAGCCCCATCCTCGCAAACCTTGCGGGCCTGCCGCCCATTTTCATGACCATCACCGACCTCGATATCCTCCGCGACGAAAATCTCGCGATCAAATCGGCGTTGGAAGCGGCCAACGTGCCGGTGTCCGGCGGTCTCTACCCCGGCTCGATCCACGCGTTTCTCGAAGCATCCTCGGTCTCGTCCCTCGCCGCAGGGGCGCTCGACGATGGGGCTGGCTGGCTCAAGGAAAGGCTCGGCGTTCCCTCTTAGAGCCAAGGATTTGTTGAATCAAACCCATGGCTCCAAGTCGTTGTTTTGTCGTGTGTCCGAACCGCAAAACCGTTTCCACTTTTGCTGGACACGCTATAAGCCTTTGCTTTGTCGCGTGTCCGAACCGCAAAACCGTTTCCACTTTTGCTGGACACGCTCTGGAGTCCGCACCCCAGAGCGCCTCAGGCTTCGTACTGCGCGTCCGACACCGGCTCCATCCAGTCGACCGTCTTGCCGTCCTGCACCTCGTGGATCGCGATATGGGTCATGGCAATATCGGGCGCTGCGCCGTGCCAATGCTTTTCCCCCGGCGCAAACCAGACAACGTCACCGGGCCGGACGTCTTCGATCGGCCCATCCCAACGCTGAACCCGTCCGGCGCCGGAGGTAACGACAAGCGTCTGCCCCAGCGGATGGGTATGCCACGCCGTCCGCGCGCCCGGCTCGAACGTCACGGCCGCACCCTGAACGCGCTCGGGGTCGAACCGGTTGAACAGCGGATCGATCCGCACTGTTCCCGTAAACCAGTCCGCCGGACCTTTTCCCGATACGCTCGAACCTGCCCTGATGATCTCCACGGTCTCTCCTTGCCGGTTCTTACGCCTTGTCCCGACGATGATAGGTCAGCGCCATGCATAGACACAACCAAAGCGGCGTCTCCACCAGACGGGTCGACGCAGGAACGATAAGAGCCCGATTGCCCTCGAAGGTAAAGCTCTCGGGGAAATGGGTTCTGAAATTTTCAATCAGGGCAGTGCGACAATTGACAAAGATCGCGGCTCTGTCGGGCGCCAGTTTCGATACGCCCAGCCGGATCGTCGTGCCCGAACGGGTCTTTTCGGTCAGATAAGCCGGCTCGCCCCATTTGAGGGTTTCAGTGAGAGGGCCAACGCCGTCCGTTGCCGATGCGACCGCAAAGATCATCTGGCGGATGTCGAGCAATTGTTCCCCGATCCGCTCGGGATGACGCGATAGCGCCTGCGCTATCTCAAGCGGCACCGGCGGCGCGCTCACGGCACAGCCTTGAGGGGCAGATGGATGTCGGTGCGCAACTGGCTTTGTGGCACGACGCGCGGATCGTCGAGATAGACTTCAAAGATCGGCGCGTCATCGGGTTCGTGCCCCGAACCGGGCAGCCAGGTGCCCAACAGCCAGCGATAGGCCCCACGCATATCGGCATAAGGGCCGGTATAGTGCAGCCGCACATAAAGCCCGCCGCGCAAGGTGGTTGGGACCATTGGCGGATCGATGGCCACGCCCTCACCAATCGGCAGGCAGGCGCGCGAGCGAAGCTCTTTTTCAGGGCCAAGATCGGGATCGTCGAAAAACACACCGATCATTTCCGGCGCCGCGGGCAACGCCTGACGCACGGCAAGCTCGGAAAACAGCCGCCCCATGGCGTGGTCTATTTCCATGTAGCTGCCGATGTGATCGATCCCTGCACAACGCCGTTCGCCAAGCGTGACCAACTCGACGGCAAATCCGTCGGCATCGGCCGCTCCATTGGCCCGCGTGAACGCTGCGTGCGACCCCGCCTCGCGATAAGCCGCCGGGCTCATATCGAAGACGACCCTGAAGGCTCGTCCGAACGTTTCGGTCGAACCATACCCCGCCCGGCCAGCGATCGCGCCGATATCTGCCGCAGAATTGGCCAGCCGGTCGGCGGCGCGCTGGAGCCTGAGACGGCGCACGGTCGCGACAATCGTCTCCCCGCGCATCGCCGAATAGATCCGGCTCCAGTGATAGGGCGACAGACACGCAATCTCGGCCAGCCGATCAAATGAAATCTCGTCTTCGAGATGAGCAAAGATGTAATCGTCAACCCGATTCAACCGATCGAAATAACGCGCCTGTGTCTGATCCTTGGCCATTGCTTCCTCCGCAGTCAAAACCATAGCCAGACTGCCATGACACCAACAGACAAATCCTGCGCAACAGCGGCGCCCAAGCGCCCCCCTTGCGCTCGCTCCTTTATGCTTGGAAACGCCTAACTTTGATCGGCAACCTTGATCTAGTCGGGCCAGCCCACGCACAATAGAATTATCGGAGACAATGGCGCTTTAAGGCCAAGTGCGCTTGCGACTGCTCCATCGTCAAATCCGCCCACCCACACGCTTCCCAAACCCTCGGCAACGGCCTGCAGTTGAATGTTCTGAAGAGCGGCGCCGGCTTCAAGGTAAACATAGCGCGCGCCCCGAGCGCCATATGGTCTTTGTTCGGAAAAAGCCTGGATCGGGCCGAGCATGTCTGCACAAACTACAATGATACAGGCGGCGTCCGTAATCCATGCAGGGCTCCCGATGCTGGCTTCGCGCAGAGCGGAACGGGTATCCGGCAGGTCCAGTGGTGTCAGCGACAGGTCAGCCGAAGATACGTCATAAAGTCCTTGAGCCAGTCCACTCACATTATCGGCCACGATACGCATTCGAAGCGGGTGCAATGAATGGGCGGAGGGGGCGGTTCGTTTGCTCTGGTCGCCGGTGATGCCTTGTGCAGCCCAAATCAACCGTTCAAGTGCTTCCAAGGCAACCGCCTTATTTGAGAACTGGCGAACCGTTCGGCGCTGTTTCAAAGCATCAACGAGCGAAATTTCGGCCAATTGCGAACTCCTGTTTCCGTTGCCGGAGGCGTACCGCACGCGCGGCGTCCACGACAAGCCAGAATCCGGCGCCCGGCAGCGCACCCGGTCGGCGCCACGGCACTCAGCCCCTCGTCGTCCTCATGTTTGGCCCGCTTCATGCCCTTTGCGCCACCTGGCGCGCTTCTTGATGCTCCGCCTGCTCTCCCCCCGGATTCCTGTTCGATCGTCTAGGCGCCCACTATTGCAAATCATTCTCATCTGCAATTGACTCTTTGAGAATGATTGTCATATTCAATTGCATATTCCCCGTAACGTGCAATACTGGCCCCATGCTTTCCCGATCCATTCTCCTCGCCCCCCTTTCCTTGCTCCCCTTCGGCGTCTCGGCGCAGGAGCCGGTTTCCGTTGTGGCCACCGTCGGCATGATCGGCGACATTGCCCAGACGCTGGGCGGCGACTGCATTGCCGTTCAAACGATGATGGGGCCAGGCATCGATCCGCACCTTTATCAGGCCACTGCCCGCGACGTGCAGACGCTCAACCGGGCCGATCTGATCCTTTATTCCGGCTATGGGCTGGAAGGTCAGCTCGGCGATGTCTTTGCCCGCTACGCCGAACGCGTGCCCACGCTGGCGGTGTCCGAAGCGGGGATCGCGCGCGAGACACTGATCACCACCGACAATGCCTATGGTGTCGATCCGCATTTGTGGATGGATGTCTCGCTCTGGGCCAATATCGTGCCGGTCATGGCCGCCCAGCTTTCCGAACGCGCGCCCGATTGCGCCGCCACCATCAGCGCCAATGCCGAGGGCTATGGGGCCGAACTTGCGGCGCTTGATGAATGGACGCGTCAGACCATTGCCTCGATCCCGCGGACCCAGCGCATCCTCGTCACCGCCCATGACGCCTTTGCCTATTATGGCCGCGCCTACGATATCGATGTGGCCGGCATTCAGGGGATTTCGACCCAGTCCGAAGCCGCCATCGCCGATATACGGCAAACCGCCGATTTGATCGTTGCGCGGGAAGTGCCTGCCATTTTCGTTGAATCCACGATCAACCCGCGCACCATTCAGGCCGTCGTCGAGGCGGCCAACCAGGCCGGCCAGCCGGTGGAAATCGGCGGGCAGTTGTTTTCCGACGCCATGGGCGATCCCGACACGGCCGGTGGAAACTATATCGGCATGATCCATGCCAACACTGCCACCATCGCCGAGGCGCTGGGCGGCACGCCCGCACCCCTCCCTCAAGCGCTTGCAGATTGGGCTGCCCAATGGTCGATCGAATAAACCCCGACCTCCACGAGCCCGGCCTTGCCGTGCATGTGGAGGACCTTACGGTCTCCTACCAGTCAAAGCCGGTGCTTTGGGATATCGATTTCGATATCCCGCCCGGCGTCATGGCGGCAATCGTCGGCCCCAATGGCGCGGGCAAATCCACCCTGATCAAATCGATCCTCGATCTGGTCAAACCCACCGCCGGGCATGTCACCATCCATGGCCGCCCCTATTCCGACCAGCGCCGCAAGGTCGGCTATGTCCCCCAGCGCTCCAGCGTCGACTGGGATTTTCCCACCACCGCGCTCGATGTGGTGACGATGGGGCTTTACGGCCAGCTCGGCTGGCTGCGCCGCCCCGGCCGCGCCGAACGCGACAGGGCCATGGCCGCGCTTACCCGCGTCGGCATGGACAATTTCGCCCACCGCCAGATCAGCCAGCTTTCCGGCGGCCAGCAGCAGCGGGTATTCATCGCCCGCGCGCTGGTTCAGGATGCCGACGTCTATTTCCTCGATGAACCCATGGCCGGGGTGGACGCCACCACCGAACGGGCAATCGTCAAAATCCTTCACGCCCTGCGCGACGCGGGAAAGACGGTGATCGTCGTTCATCACGATCTCCAGACCGTGCGCGATTATTTCGACTGGATGGTGATCTTGAACGTGCGCGTCATCGCCCAGGGGCCGGTGTCCGAAGTCTATACCTCGGACAATTTGCGCAAGGCCTATGGCGGCCAGATCGCGCTGATCGACCGCGACGCCACCTTAGAGACCACCCCCTGACCATGGTCGCCCTCCTCTCCGATTACACGATCCAGAACGTTCTGATCGGCGCCGCCCTGCTCGGCATCGTTTCGGGCGTATTGGGCAGTTTCGCCGTGCTGCGGCGGCAATCGCTGCTCGGCGACACGCTCTCGCACGCCGCCCTGCCCGGCATCTGCCTTGGATTCCTGATCGCCGGAACGCGCAGCCTGCCGGCCATCTTGATCGGCGCGCTGGTCACCGGCGCGCTGGCTGCGCTGATCGTTCTTGCGCTGAGCCGCACCACACGGCTCAAGACCGACGCGAGTCTCGGCATCGTGCTCTCGATATTCTTTGCGCTGGGCATCGTGCTTTTGACCTTCATCCAGAACGCCGGCAACGCGGCACAGGGCGGCCTTGAATCCTTCCTTTTCGGTCAGGCCGCCGCGATCCTGCGCTCCGATCTCTACGTCATGGGCGCCATCGCTATCGTCGCGCTGGCGCTGGTCGCAGTGTTCTGGAAGGAATTCAAGCTCATCACCTTCGATCCGAGCTATGGCAGAACCCTGGGCCTGCCCGTTATTGCGCTCGAGGCGGGGCTGACCACCATGATCGCGCTGGCCGTGGTCATCGGGTTGCAGATGGTCGGCGTCGTGCTGATGGCCGCAATGATCATCGCGCCCGCCGTCGCGGCGCGGCAATGGACCAACCGGCTGGGCATCATGGTCGGCCTCGCCGCCCTGTTCGGCATGATCTCGGGCGTATTCGGCGCTCTGGTCAGCGCCACAGCACGAGGGCTGGCCACCGGCCCGCTGATCGTTCTCGCGGTGTCGGCAATCGTGGTCATCTCGCTGTTTTTCGCCCCCGAACGCGGGTTGCTCTCGGCCCTGTTCCGCCAGCGCGAAAACAGCAAGAGCCTGCGCGGTCGCCGTGTGCTGGCAACGCTTTATCGTCTCGCCGCCGAACACAACGACCCAACCTATCCGGCCGAGCAGACAATGCTGGACGCTTATCATGGCACCGGCACCGCCGCCGCGCTCAAACGGCTCCAGTCGCGCGGTCTGGTCGCCGCAACCCGCCACCACCCCGAGCCCACGCCCCACTGGACATTGACCGAAGCCGGCATCGCCGAGGCCCGGTCCGATCTGGGAGGGGCCAGCCAATGAACGCCATGCTGTCCGCCTTTTTCAATTCGCCCGACGCCATGATCATGCTCACCGGCGCGCTGGTCGGCATCGCCGCATCGGTTCTGGGCACCTTCCTCATCCTGCGCGGCGCCTCGATGCTTTCGGACGCCATTTCCCATTCCATCGTTTTCGGGATCATCATTGTCTGGATGCTCACCGGACAGGCCAGTGGCCCCGTTCAGATCATCGGCGCGGCGCTGACCGGATTGCTCACCGTGGCGCTGACCGAGCTCTTGACCGCCACCCGCCGCGTCAAGGCCGATGCGGCCATCGGATTGGTCTTCCCGGCCCTGTTTTCCATCGGCGTGCTGCTGATTAACATCTACGCCCGCGACGTCCATATCGACCAGCACACAGTGCTGCTCGGTGAAATCGGTTTCGTCTGGCTCGATACCTATGAGATCGGCGGCTATCTGGTGCCGCAGGCCGTCGTCTGGATGGGCGTCATGGCCTGTCTCAACCTTGCCTTCGTTGTGGGGCTGTTCAAGGAA
>NZ_CAXAXY010000091.1:0-11842 GCF_963972885.1 uncultured Pelagibacterium sp.
CAGATCGAGCAGCGCGAGGGCCGCATCGAGCGGCAGGGCAATCAGCATGACGAGACCGACATCTTCGCCTACGCCACGGAAGGCTCGATGGACGCGCAGATGTGGCAGAACAACGAGCGCAAGGCCCGATTCATCGCCGCCGCGCTGTCCGGCGACACGTCCGTGCGCCAGCTGGAAGACCTCGGCGAGGGGCAAGCCAACCAGTTCGCCATGGCTAAGGCGATCGCGTCGGGCGATCAGCGCCTGATGCAGAAGGCGGGCCTGGAAGCTGACATTGCTCGGCTTGAGCGATTGCGCGCCGCGCATCGCGACGATCTCTTCGCCGTCCGCCGGCAGATCCGCAACGCCGAGCGCGACATTGAATATGACACGCGGCGGATCGCTGACATCGGCAAGGACATCGCGCGCAGGGTTCTGACAGCGGGCGACGCCTTCGCCATGACCGTTGGCGGACAATCCTTCACCGATCGCAAGCTCGCAGGCCGCGCGTTGTTGAAGGAAGTCATGACCCTCGTGCATTTGAGGCTAGAGGACGAGACGACCATCGCGACAATTGGTGGTTTCGATCTGGTCTTTTCTGGCCAGCGCTTCGGCCAGGACGACTTCCAATATGACGTCGCACTCGAGCGGAACGCCGCGGAAACCGAAATCGATCTGGCGTTGACCGTCACACCGCTCGGCGCGGTGTCGCGCATCGAGCATGTGCTTGCCGGCTTCGAGGAAGAACGGTCGCAATACCGTTTCCGCCTCGATGACGCGAAGCGCCGTCTCGCCTCATACCAGTCGCGCCAGGGCGGGGAATTCGGTTTCGACGACGAGCTAGCCGAAAAACGACGGCAGCTTGAGACGATCGAGGCCGACCTGGCGAATGAGGTCTTGGGGGTGGGGAAGACAGTCGGGGAGGCGGCCTGAAGAAGAAAGGGGGAAGGGGACCGGTCGCAGATCGGGTGGGCCCGGTGACGCTTTCGCTCAACCGCGGACCTCGGCAGTCCCGGCCCGTCGTCCTTCGCAGGGCTGAAAGCCCCGCTTGTCCGGCCGGGCAGGGATGCTTGGCCGCAGTTGCACCGGCCCGCCCGCTCCGCGGTCCCGGGGATGTTTTCGAGAAGAAGACGAAAAAGGGAGCCGGCGCGGCGCCGGATCCACAATCGCGAACAAGGAGCTTCCCATGTATATCATCAAGATCGATCCGCGCGCGCTGAAGGACAATCCCGACGACGCCCGCCGCTCGAAATCCAACCCCCAGTCCGACGCGCTGATGCTGGCGACGATCAAGGCCGTCGGCATCATCCAGCCGCCTGTCGTTTCTCCTGAAGGCGATGGCGGCAACGGTTTTGTCATCCAGGCTGGTCATCGGCGCACGAAGCAGGCGATCGCCGCCGAGATCGAAGAGATCGAGGTCATCGTGACCGATGCGACCGACGATGGCGGCGCCATGCGCTCTATGGTCGAAAACATCGCCCGTGAGCCGCTCAACCCGGTCGATCAATGGCGCGCCATCGAGCGGCTGGTTGCGCTCGGCTGGACGGAAGAAGGGATCGCTTCGGCACTTGCGCTTTCGGTGCGCCAGATCAGGAAACTCCGGCTTCTCGCCAATGTGCTTCCCGCCATGCTCGACCAAATGGCCAAGGGCGACATGCCGGACGAGCGGCAGCTCAGGACAATCGCTGCCGCCTCGATCGACGAGCAGAGGCAAGTCTGGAAGGCGCACAAGCCCCAGAGACATGCAACCACCTCCTGGTGGTCGGTCGCGAATGGCCTTTCGAAGACGCGCATGTGTGCCCGCGACGCCAGTTTCGATGATGAACTGGCGCAGGCGTACGGCATTGCCTGGGTCGAGGATCTCTTCGCGCCCGCCGACGAGGACAGCCGTTACACGACCGATGTCGAGGCTTTTCTCGGCGCCCAGCAGGAGTGGATGAGCAACAACCTCCCCAAGAACGGCATCATCACCGAACTTAACGGCTGGAACGATCCCGAGCTGCCCAAGAAGGCCGAGCGCGTCTATGGCAAGCCGAAGAAGTCGGACTGCACAGCGATTTATCTCGACCGCGACGGCAAGGTGCAGTCCGTCGTCTACCGCATGCCTGAACCCCAACCGACGAAAGGAAAATCGGCAAAAGGCAAGGCCGAGGAGGGCGGTGCCTTAGCGCCGACGCAGCGTCCAGACGTCACCCAGAAGGGTCAGGACATGATCGGCGATTTTCGCACCGACGCGCTCCACGAAGCGCTCGCCCGCGCACCGATCGAGGACGACATGCTGATGGCGCTGCTCGTCATCGCCTTTGCCGGTCAGAACGTCCGCGTCGATACCGGATTGGGCAACACGGGTTCGTTGCGCAGCCAGATCGCTCCCCACGCCGCATCGCTCGTCGATGAGACCGGCAAGCTTTGCTTCGACATGGAGACGCTCCGGATCGCTGTCCGCTCGGTGCTGATCGAGGTACTGTCGTGCCGCCGCAACATGTCGAACAGCGGCATTGTCTCGCGGATCGCCGGCGCTCTAGTCGGAGCCGACAGCTTCCTGCCCAATATGGGGACCGAGGACTTCCTCCAGTGCCTGTCCCGCCAGGCGCTGGAGGCGGCATGCGCGGACACATCGGTCCTGCCGCGCAACAAGGTCCGCGACACCCGCGCCGCGCTCGTCGAGCATTTCAGGCAAGAGCGCTTCGTTCACACTTCCGCGCTTTTCGCGCCGGAGGCGGCCGAACTCGCCGACTGGAAGGCCCGCAACGAGATCTCCGCGGACGAAGACGCCGGAGATACCGAAGGCTCCGTAGACGAGCCGGAAACGGGCCACACCGACCCGGACGCCTTCTCCGAGGGTTTTCGTGAAGCCGCCGAATAGCGGCCCTTTTCTTCCGAACGCACATCACGCCGCCGCATCGTCCGGCGGCGCTTTCGTTTCCAATCCATCGAACAGGAGGACATCACCCATGTCCTGGCAACTGATCTACGACAATGGACCGCTCGGTGCGATCATCCGCTATTCCGACGGCACGCCCCGTCCACCCGAACGGCACCGCCGAAAGCTTCGGGCCTGGGAGCGCCACAACAACACGGGCCGGCTGGTAAAAAAACAGGCCGGTGGCGCCGTCGGCGAGACCACCATCCCCGCCAGCTTCACGCTTCACGAGGGGGATTTCGGCAGCAAGGCCGTCATCGTGCTCCGGGTTTTCAGGACGTTTTCGGTCGACAGCGCGCTCGCGTTCTCAATCACCGAGCGGCCCTCTGTTGGCTCGATCCTCGTGCTCGATCGTCCCGGTGATGCCGGCGAGCTGGTTCACGTCGCCCAAAACCAACAGGCGGCCGACGAATGGCTGTCGCGCCACGGCTATCCCAACGCCGTGCTGCACGAAGTGACCGCCGATGAGATCGCCGCCGATCGCGGCGAGGGGAGGGCGGCATGACCCTTCCACAAACGCAGCCAGATTCTACGGCGCCGCCGGAGGTACATTTCGCCACCAGCGCCGAAGGATTTCCCGTTGCACATCTCGGCGATACCGCTTTCGCCATGCCGGCCGGCCACGGCGAAACGCACTTTCTTGCCACAACCTGGCGCGTGCGCCGGCCGCTGGCGGTACTCGTTCGCAATGAATTCTATGGGCATGGTGAAGCGCTCGCCGGCGAAGAGGCGTTCCGCGCCAAGGTGCTCGAACCGGCCGGACACGCCGGTGAAAAACGTGCCCTCGGACGCCGCGAAATCCGCTCACATGCGAACATCTCATTGGGATCGTCCCAGGGTGCAACGGTCTTTGCCGAGGGTGTCGTCTGCCATTCGACTGCTCGCCATGGCGGCTTGCATCTCGCGGCCGACCGCAATGTGAAGGTCGACCGGCGGCTTCGCCGACCGGGCGGCTGGTACGAGGAAGAGCCCGAATGGGTGATCGTCGCGCTCACCTTTCGGCATTTGTTCACCAGCTTCGAGCGGCGGAGCGCCGAGCAGACCGTGAAAGACAGCTGGTCGGATGCCTGGGAAGCGATCTTTGGAACCGTGCGCTGGCCCGGCCAGTCCCATGAGAAGGACCGGCGCGCGTTCCACGCGCGGCACGCCGGCGACTGGATCGTGATTTCCGCCATCAGGTCGGAGCAGCGCGACGGATATGTCGAGGTCGTGGCAACCCTCGGCGGCCGGCGCGGACCAGAGGCTGAGAAACGGCGGTTCTTCGTTCCGTCCGCAGAATACGAGATCGGTCGTATAGGTTTCCTCGCCGATCCCGTCCGGCACGAAATCTCCGAAGGCCCGTTGAGCTTTGTTGGATGGGGGCGATGATGTCCGTCCCCTGGAAACTCATCGCCATGGCTTTCGGCTGGCGAGCCAGCTTCCGGCTCGAGGGCACCCATCCCCGCCTCGTCATCCATCACAGGCGCCACCCCGATCGGCTCGCCGGCGCCGACGCATGGAAATGCGCCGCTCTCATCTCGATCCGCGCGCCTGACTTCATCAATCCAAAAGGGAGACAAAGCTCGTGACCACCTTCCTCGTCGCCGTCCACCTCGTTGTCGATACGAATGGCTCCAATCCGCGAGCAGACATCGTTGCGGCGCTCGAGGCACACCTCGACCGCCCCGCGCAACCCGTGCCGGCTGCAGGCCGCATTCTCGACCGGGCCGTCGCCGGCGAAGGCTTGGCCGCGTCCATGGCCGCGGTCACCATCCCGTCCGATTATAGGCCCGGAACCTCACGGTTTCCGCAATGGTCCGCCGTAGGGCCGAAAAGAGCCGCGTCATCATGGCCGCCACGCTAACGAACTTGCTCTGCCGGATGGAAGCGGCACACCGGCAGACGAGGGCGCATCTCGAACGGATCGAACGTCAGATTTCGGCCAGGGCGGAACACATGACGACGATCGCCAAGACGAAGGCGAAAGCGCATCCGCGCGGGGGATCGCGCTGGACCCGATCCGATGACGCCATGTTCCCGCCTATGTCGACTAGCTCGGCTTCGAGCGGAGCGGTGAAATCGATGAGCTCAGCCGAAAGCTACCCGGCAGGAGCGCGCGATCCCAGCCGTGAGGGCGAAGACCACTGTCGATGAAACGAGCACCATAGCGGACTCGCAACCTCCATAGTGACGGCAGGGGCGTTTGCGGGGGGGCCACGGTCTTTTCTTTCAAATTGGGTGCCGGTGCAATGATGCTCCTGCCGGCCTCCCTTCGGTTCTGTCGCGGACGTAAACCGGCGGGCGGAGCCTTCAAGGCCGCTGGCGCGCCGCGGTGCGGCCGCACGCACCATTCTCGCCAAACCTGTCCCGCGCGGGTTGCGCAAGGGCAGAAAGCCCTGCTGGCCCGCAAGTCAGGTTCGCTCGCCTCGGTTCGCGCGGACCCTGAAGCCCTCCGTCTTTCCGCCGGTCTCTTTTGCCCGCGCCCGAAGGGAGGCCGGCAGAGGCTGGCTCGAACCTTCGGTCCAATCTTGAAGGAAAGGAACTCACATGACCAGCAACGCTCGTCCCTCTCGTCAATCGGGCAAGGTCGTCCAACTCCGCAAGGGCGCCTCCCTCGAAATGGTCCGGCTCGCCTGTCCCGACAGCGCGCAAGCTTTTCTCATCTCCGAAAGCTTCGGCCGTCCCGTCGTCGACAGCGACGGTATCCGCGATCTCCACCACAAGATCATCGTCGACACGGCCGAATCCCTGAGCGAAGGCCTCGGCGAACGAGCCATGCAGATCCACCTACAGCGCATCGTCGGTTCTTATGTCGGCTCCGCTCATGGCGCCGGCCAGTTCTATTCCCGAGCGGTCTCGGAAGCTCGAGACGCGACCGCGAAGTCGGCCAGCGATGCCCGCGACGATGATCTCGACGGTCCCGTCGGGTTCGACAGCAATGCCCAACGCAAGCGCGAGTTCGCTGCCGATATGGGCATTCAGGCCCATGCGCTCCGCTGCGCGGCCGAAGGTGTCGTGACGGCCTATGAAGAGGTCGTCGGCGAAGCCTGGAAGCCGTTCCAACGCCACGTCGACAATCCTGGGCAGACCGTCGATCGCAAGGCGGCCGAACTGCAGATGGCGGCTCTGGATTGAGCGGCCGGGGCGGAGTTCCGGCTCCGCCCCTTTCTTCGTTGCTTCGACGTCTCGATTTGGCAAAACAGCGTAAAATACCTATTTTACGTGAAGCGCTGGAGCCATGTGATGAAGCAATACGCCTTTTTCCGATATGAACCGCTCCTCGGGTGAAATCCTCGAGGCGGCGATGATCGAGCCGGTCGTGCTCACCAAGCACGGCAAGGAAAGCAATATGTTCTCTCTGCCCGCATTCATCACCGCATGCGCGGCGAGCCGAGCCCGACGAAGTCCTATTTGCTTCATGAAGCCGACGATATTCATGAGGAGCTTATGGCGGGAATAGACGCCATTCTCGACCCTGACAAGACCGATGTTTGAATAGGGCACATCTCCGATTCCATTATCTCTGGCATCGCGAAGCGCAAAAGGGCGAGGAATGCGGTCGGTAGCCCCGCTCTGTCTGCATCGTCATAACCCCGCCGGGCAGTCCGGATGTGGTGTTTCTCTTTCCCTTCACCTCGAAAGAGCTTGTTGCAGGTTAGCTGGCCCTGAGCGTACCGAATGCCGGCTCATTGGTTTTGCCGCGCCGTGCTGGATATTTCTCGACCAATACAATCGCGTCGAGATGGACAAGGACTACAATTTCGTTTCCACCAAGCCGATCGGTTCCGTGAGAGCCGCATTTCTGCGTGAGATTGCCGTAGCCATCAAGCAGGCGGCGCGAAGCGTCGACATTCGGGCCGTCAAACTGATCTGACCGCTCGCCGGCGTCGGATAAGCTTGACTCTTCACATTCTGAGATAACGCCGGTTGGGCGGGAGAATGTCATGCTGATCCAGCCTGCGCGACCAATTCTGCACGTCACTCGGCTCCATCTTGGGAGCGGGCCAATCCCGCTCTCTTGTGATGGCGTCCTGGCATTCTCCCGGAACTACCACGATCAACCCGTAAAGGGTCCGCTAGCCAAGCTGCGGCCGCACCGGCTTCGCCGTTGCGGTGAGCGCGCCCGGGTGCCTGCCTTTTGAGGAGCCATCGAGCGGGATTGGCCCGCTCCCAAGATGGAGCCCCCAGATGCCGCACAACCTCGAACTCGCCCAGAAGCACGCCTGGAGCCTCGCGCGCACCCTGATGACCACCGTCATCCTCTTCAAGTCCCACGACGAATACGGCGTCCTACCGGCCGACGAGATTGAAGACGGGGAAGTCACGCCGCTCTTTGAGTACGATCCTTTCGCCGGTGCGCGTTCGGTTCACTGAACCGGCCTCGCCCTTGATGCGGCCCGCATCCGCGGTACGCCGCGCCGGGCGGAGCGCCCTGGCGCCCGCCAAGCCCCCCTCATGCCCGCGCCTCGAATGCGTATCGAACCGATGAGAGACAGTGTGTGGGTTTTGCCGCTCCACGCCCCCGTCCTGGACGACGCTCCTGCCGGGTCCGGTGTCGCGCGCAACGGCTTCGCCGTCCTTCACTGACGTTCCGGCCCGTAGCGGGTGCGCCCGCCTCCTGATCCCCCGGCTGAAGGATCGCCATGACGGGGCCGCGATCGGCGCGGCCTCCAGAATGGAGGTTCACGAAAATGAGCAGGAAAGACAAGCAGTCCCGCGTCGACCTTTACGCGAAGATCACCGACCGTATCGTCGCGGACCTGGATAAGGGTGTGCGCCCGTGGGTGAAGCCATGGAGTGTGGGCAATGGAACGGGCCGCACCACGCGCCCGCTACGCCACAACGGCCTGCCGTACCAGGGCATCAATACACTGCTGCTGTGGTCGGAAACGGTGGCCCGGGGTTTCGTGTCGCCGATCTGGATGACGTTCAAGCAATCCGTCGAGCTTGGCGGTCACATCCGCAAGGGCGAAACGGGCACGACGGTCGTCTATGCCAACCGCTTTACGCGCACCGAGGTTGACGCGCAGGGCGATGAAGTCGAGCGCGGCATCCCGTTTCTGAAGGCATATACGGTCTTTTGTGCCGACCAGATCGAGGGTCTGCCCGCACAGTATTATGCGATGCCTGACCCTGTCGCCAATCCTGTCCAGCGCATCGAGCATGCCGACCGCTTCTTCGACAACACCGGAGCGGTCGTTCGCTATGGCGGGGACAAGGCCTATTACGCGCCTTCGTCCGACCATGTGCAGCTGCCGTCACCGGAATCCTTTCGAGACGCGGCTTCTTTTGTCGCCGTCAGGGCGCACGAAACCCTGCATTGGACAGCCGCTCCCCACCGGCTGAACAGGGATCTCAGCCGCTACCACAAGGACGCTACGGATCGCGCGCGCGAAGAATTGCTCGTGGAGCTCGGAGCCGCCATGCTCTGCGCTGACCTCGACATTGTTCCCGAGCTCGAGCCGAGGCTTGATCACGCTGCCTATATCCAGAGTTGGATCGATATTCTTGGCTCTGACAAGCGGGCCATCTTCCAGTCCGCGGCCCATGCGCAGCGCGCGGTCAATTATCTCCACGACCTCCAGCCGCAGGCGGAAGAATTGGGGAGGGCGGTCTGATGCTACACGCTCCGACCGCAGGACGGTCGCGTCACCGAGTGTCAGAAATGGGGTTTTGTCAGCTGCTATGTCCATGGCCAGAGTCGCCTTGCCGGACTGCCGCGGTCCCGAGATGAGAACCACAAGGGTGTCGGACAGCGCTCCCTCTATCCTGGTTTTTGCGAATCTGGGATACATTCGAGAGCCAACTTTCTTCGACCGATTGAAATCAAAAGCCCAGCAGATAGAAAGCTAAAGTTCCGTCGACTGAAAGCGACTGCACCTCCGCCGCAGGGTTGAAAGCGACTGGTCGTCCTTTGCACCCGTCCTGGTTACCGCTGTCGAACCTCGATTTGTATTTCGATCACACCTCGCTAGAGCGCCGTTGGCAATGGGTTGTCCGGCCGCGCTGTTCCGGCAATGATCATTCCGTTTCCGCGAGAGTCGCGCCCATCCGCGTCCTCGATGTGACTGGTCTGACCGAAGACCGATCCCGCTCTGGCGGGCTCTCGATCTTGTCCCAGCAACGACCGTCGCGACTTTCTTCCCCTGGCGGCTGCACCGCCATTCCTCGCGGACAAGAAAGTCCCTCCCGGCCGTCTTCCACTCTCGTTCCAGCCCCTTGCGGGGTGCAGGCCGATCGCCCCCGGTCTGTCGACCGTCATCGAGGTCGCGATGGACGCGGCCCGGCAAACATAGGAATGAGACACATGGCTACCATCGGCACCTTCACCTCCACGAGCAACGGCTTTACCGGCGCTATCAAGACCCTCAACCTCAACGTCAAGGCCAAGTTGGTCCGCGTCGAGAACCCCTCCGACAAGGGCCCGCACTTCCGCATCTTGGCAGGCGCCAATGTCGAGTTGGGCGCTGCCTGGCAGAAGACCTCTAGCGAGGGCCGCGACTACCTCTCGGTCAAGCTGGACGATCCGAGCTTCTCCGCCCCGATCTACGCCACCCTGATCGAGGTGGAGGGCGAAGAGAGCCTGCAATTGATCTGGTCCCGGCCGAACCGGGACTGATCGCGATATGGAAGGTCTCGCCGATCGGGCGGGACCTTCCCCACCTCCTCGACCTATTCGGGTTTGACCGGTTTCGATCAATCGGCAAGCATGTCGCGATATCCGCGCCTCCGCTTCACGCGTTCCAGACGGCTCATCGCCACGTCGGCATCGGATGCCGCGTCGAAGGTCTCCACCATCATCTGGCCGCGGTATCCGATCCGGCCCCACTCGCGCACAATCGAGGTTCCGCCAAAGAGGGTGGGCTGGACAGTGAGGCTATAGAAGCGACGCATGTTCCGGGCCGGATCGATGCGCCGAAGATGAATGGACCTGTGAGCGGAATGCGTCATGGCCGAAGTTTCACCTCGCTCGGCCGCTGGGTCCAACAAATTTCTTGAATCAATGGCGCCCCGGTGATTCAAAAAGCTGATGGTTGGAGGGACCGTCACGAAGGTACCGAGAACCCTCAACCACGTCTTGCTCGAGAACTACACTTCTTGCCCTGTGACCAAGAGGCCAAGATCAAAGCCTTTATCGAACACCACAACCACCAGTGATACCACAGAAGCCTGACCAAGATGATCTCGGGTAGACGCCTATTTCAGCGGACCACAAACCATCATCGAAATCCGCGAAAGGACCAAACGACAAACAATTCAGTATCTGCCCTTGCAACACAGCAAAATCGCCGCGTAACATCAACCTATAGACAAGGTCGACACTCCGCTCATCGTCGCTCCAAATTGCGCCAAATGTTCTAACGACGAACAATGGCAAGCGGCCATGCCACCATTTGGCGGCACATACAGGAGTCCGGGACCGCCCCGGTTTTCCACCCCGCGAGGGGCGGAGCGAAGCGGAGGCCTGAACGCGCTCTCCACATAGCGCCGAAGAGAAGGCCGGAGCTTGTGGTAAACGGGGGCGAGTCGGCTTGCGCTTAGGACATCGCCGCTTATGCACTCGCCTGAAAGCTGTTTGTCTCGACGAGTGCTGCGAGTTCGGGCCGCCGGAAATATATCGCACGACCGCACCGAAGAGGTGGATTGCCGCTGGTGAGTACAATTTGCTCGTCGGAACGCATCTGCATGACTTCGTGCGGCTGAATGAGCGGACGCTGAGAGAGCTGTTTTGACCGTGTTCGCGAATATCCGGAGCCGCGCGAGGTGCGGCTGACTTGGTTGACCTCGACGGTGGTCTGGCCGCAACGGTCGGAAATGTATTTCGCGGTTTCGGGATCGTTGATCGCGGCGAATGATACCCAGGATGCGGATTCGAACCACTTGCTGGTCGCGTCGCGGCCGCCGAAGGCCTCGCGCATCTGGCCGAGGGACTGGAACAGCATCAGGAGGGTGATACCGTATTTGCGGCCAGCGTCCCGGGCGGTTTCGACTACGCGCATGTAACCCAGGCGGGCGGCCTCATCGAGAAGGAAGAGGGCGCGCTCCTTAAGGTCACCGTTGCGGTTGTAAACGGCTTTGAGGAATGCGCCGATGATGACGCGCGCGAGGCCGGGATGGTTTTCCAAGGTCGAGAGGTCGACGTTTATGAACACCGTCATCCGGCCATTGGCGATGTCGTCGGTCAAAAAAGTGTTGCCCGACACCATGGCGGCATAGCTGTCATAAGACAGCCAATGGGTTTCCTTGGCGGCAGTCGCGTAAACGCCTGAAAAGGTCTGCGGCGTCATGTTAATGAAAGGGGCAATGACCTCCTTGACGAAGCGCGACGTCGATCGCTCGTAAAGCTCGGCGAGTTTTTCCTTCAAGGTCTCTTCCGGCTCGGCCAGGCGAGCACGAACGACGCGCAGCGATCGTTCGCTCACCGTGTCGCCAGGATCCGACAACATCACATCGGCGATGACGCCGGTGATGAGCTGTTCGGCGGAGATGCGGAAGAAGTCATCGGAGCCGGACGTGACACGCGGTTTTTCCGACATGAGCCATGCCGCGACCGAGGCAATGTCTTCTTCGGGCGAATTGCCGAACCTGCCGATCCAGTCGAGCACGTTAAACCCAACGTTGGGTCTCCTTGGATCGAGGATCAGAACGTCCTGCCCATGCGCTTCGCGATGTTCGGCCACCATGGGAGCAATCTCGGTCGAGGGGTCGAGGACGATCATCGAGCCCTTGAACTTGAGCGCGGTCGGGATCACGACGGATGTCGTCTTGTAGCCGCCGGAGCCGGCAAAAGCGATCCCGTGGGTCGAGCCGAAGCCGCAATCGAAACAGACCAGGGGTACGTTCCCGCCCTTGCCCCAGGTCTCCTTGCGGCGCGAATCGAAATTGACGGTCGATACGGAATCGAGATCGACACGGTAGCGTTCACCGACGACGATACCGCCGCTCTCGGGAAAGAGGCGG
>NZ_CAXAXY010000092.1:0-11624 GCF_963972885.1 uncultured Pelagibacterium sp.
GGCGATCACCCGTTCGATCGCCGATCAGGCGCGCACCATCCGTATTCCGGTGCACATGATCGAAACGATCAACAAGATCGTGCGGACCAGCCGCCAGATGCTCCATGAAATCGGTCGTGAGCCGACGCCGGAAGAGCTTTCCGAAAAGCTGCAGATGCCGCTCGACAAGGTGCGCAAGGTTCTCAAAATCGCCAAGGAGCCGATTTCCCTCGAGACGCCGATTGGCGACGAGGAGGATTCGAACCTCGGGGATTTCATTCCCGACACCAACGCGATCCAGCCGATCGACGCGGCGATCCAGTCGAACCTGCGCGAGACCACGACCCGGGTTCTCGCCTCGCTGACGCCGCGTGAAGAGCGTGTGCTGCGCATGCGCTTCGGTATCGGCATGAACACCGACCATACGCTCGAGGAAGTGGGCCAGCAGTTCTCGGTCACGCGTGAGCGTATTCGCCAGATCGAAGCCAAGGCGCTTCGCAAGCTCAAGCATCCCAGCCGCAGCCGCAAGCTGCGGAGCTTTTTGGACAACTAGTCCGCTTGGCGTTAGGCTAGAGACAAATCGGGGCGGCCATTGGCCGCCTCGTGCATATGGAGGGTTCGAGATGTCGTTTTGGAAAAATCTGTTCGGCGCTGGCGGTGACAGGCAGCCGGCCGCGGCCAGCATCGACGCTCAGGAAGAATTCGAAGGCTATCTCATCAAGGCGACCCTGATGAAATCGGGCGGCGAATATCAGGTCGCGGGCACCATCGAGAAGGAAATCGATGGGGAGACCAAGACCTATTCATTTATTCGCGCCGACAAATTTTCCGACAAGGACGATTGTGCAGCGGCCACCCTGGGCAAGGGCCGGCAGATCATCCGCGAACAGGGCAAGTTCCTGTTCGATTAAGTCGACTTTACCGCAAAATCAATCATGGGCTGTCGCCTCGGCGACGGCCCTGTTCAGTTTCAGATTGGATTTATCATGGCCAGAAAGCCAACCATGCGCACGGAATTCGTGCTTTTCGACATCGTTTATGAGGATGGCAGCCAACGGTCCAACCGCAAGGTCGACGCGAGCCTGCTCGGTGGCCTGGACGGCGACGAGCCCGCACTGACCTCCATCATGGATCAGGATCGGGCCATTTCAGAGAAATCGGGCGTGCCGCCGCTCAAGATCATCTCGATCAAGCGCAGCGGCAAAAAATAGGGAGCTGGACGGTCAGGACGTGCTGACTGTCGGTTCGGGAACGATTTCCGGGCGGCCCGTCGAATCCTCGCTGCCCACCGTTAGGGCAAACCACCCAAAGGCCAGGACAATAACGATTGCTGCCACCCGCAGCACGATAGAGCCCGCGCCTGTGTGGCGCGTCTGGTCGGGTTCGAGATAGGTCATGGCAACCTCCCGCTTCCGTGTTCGGTCAATGTTAAGCATAAAGCCGGCGATTCGTTCCCCGAAAATTTAGAGCCGTTCAGGATTTGATTGGATCAAATCCTTGGCTCTAAACCCTTGTTTTGTCGCGTGTCCGAACCGCCAAACCGTTTCCATCCCCGATCGCGTCGAGGACATGCTCTTGCTGGACACGCTCTAGCGTGCGGCAGCCTTGTGAATCTCCGTGACCAGAGCGTCGGGCAGGCTGAGCCGGTTGGCCAGCGTTTCGAGATAGGCGCGCTCGGTTGCCGTATCGGCCTCGATAGCCACCAGCGATGCCGCGTAAATTTCGGCGGCGTGTTCGGGCGTATCGGCACCGCGCACCACCGCTTCGATGTCGAGCGGGGTTGAAAGTTCGTCAAACACGAACGCCTTTTCCTGGGCCGAGAGCTTCATGTCCTCGAGCCGCTGGAAGATACGCTCTTTTTCATCGGCATCGATGCGGCCATCGGCTTTGGCGGCGGAGATCATGGCGCGCACAAGCGCCTTGCCCAGCGCTTCCTGCGCGGTCTCGTCGGACGGCGCGGGCATGAAGGGGCCTTCGGGCGGGGTTTCGACATCTGGGGCGGTGTTGTCCTGCCGGCTTTTTTGCCAGGCGTTATAGGCAAGACCACCGATTGCTGCGAGGGCGCCGTATTTGGCGATCTTTTTGATGCCTCCGCCGCCCAGCAGCATACCCGCAGCAAGGCCCGCTGCGCCTGCACCCGCGGTGCGCTGCATGTTGGGGTCGGTCTTGAGGGCCGTTACGATCTTGTCGATGTCGAACATTGCGTAAAAAGAATCTCCGATAATTGCCGAAGCCCACAGATGGGGATTGCGGGCAAACTGCGCAAGAATTCTTTCCAATCTTTAAGGGTGGACCGTATCGTTGCGATGGGACGAGTAGGGAATCTGCAATGGAAAAGGTCGACTTCAAAAAACAGCTCAAAGCGTTGTACGGCCCGACCAGATCCAGGGGCCTCCACGTCGTCGAGGTGCCGACCATGCGGTTCCTGATGATCGACGGGCATGGCGACCCCAATGCGGCACGGTCCTATCGCGAGGCGGTCGAGACGCTTTTTGCGGTCGCCTACCCGCTTAAATTTGCTTCCAAGACACAGCTCGGTCGGGACTACACGGTTCCGCCGCTCGAGGGGCTGTGGTGGGCAAAGGACCTGCGCAGTTTTGCCGCCCGCGACAAGGATAAATGGCACTGGACCATGATGATCATGGTGCCCGACTGGATCGGTCCGGCCATGATCGCGGCGGCCATCGAAACGGCGCGGGCCAAGAAAGGGCCGGCAGCGCTCGACCTCCTGCGGGTGGAGGCGCTCGAGGAAGGCAGGGCCGTTCAGGTGCTTCATATCGGCCCCTACGATGACGAAGGGCCGATCCTGGCCCGGATGCACGAGCATTACATACCCGACAATGGCTGGGTGCCGACGGGCAGGCATCACGAAATCTATCTGGGCGATCCGCGCAAGACCGCTCCGGAGAAACTCCGGACCATATTGCGACAGCCGGTAAAGGAAAGGCCGGGGGATTAACCCCGGCCTTGTTGCTTGATCGGTATGGGTCGTGCTTATCCGGCGGCGCCGTTCATCGGGGTGATGAGCGGGGTAATGCGGCGGATCGTAACGCGACGGTTGGTGCGCTCGGCGGCCTGCGTGTTGACCTTGAGGTAGCGCTCGCCATAGCCCTGCGTGGCAAGGTTTTCGGCGGGAACGCCATAGACGCGGGTCAATGCATAGGCAATTGCCTCGGCACGGCGATCGGACAGGGCCAGGTTGGAGACGTCCGACCCCACGGCATCGGTGTGGCCTTCGATCAGGAAGGTTTCCGCAGGATTTTGCCTGATCAGCGCCAGCATGGCGTTGGCGGTGGCCGAGAGCGTGCCGATCTCGCTTTGCGAAATGTTGGCGCTGCCGGTCTCGAAGGTCAAATCGGCAATCTCGAGACGACGGACCATGTCGCGCAGACGGGACGAGCGCTTGACCTCGTCAATCGTGTAGTAACGCTGGATGGTCTCGACCGGCGGCTGGTCGAGGAAGGTCGCGACCTGCTGCTCGTTGGCGGCCGAAGCGTTGAGCACATATTCGCTGGCCGGAATATTGAGCTGCAGCGGCGGCAGTTGACGGCCCGGATCGATCCAGCGACCCTGTTCGTCATAACGGCGATAGCTGGGGTCGACATAGACGAGCAGGATTTCACGCCCATCGGGCTCGATGCGCGAGCGGCGGATAACATCGCCATACCGGTCGCGGATCGTTACGATGCGGCTGCCATCGGCCCGCAGGATGGTTTCGCGGGTGCGGTCATCGGACAGGTCCTCGACATAATACTGCTGATCGTCGGGATAGATGATCCGCGGCGTGTCGGGCGTGTTGATGAACTGGTTGGCGCCAATTGCAAAAATCGTGGCCAGACCGATTGTGGCGATGACCTCTGCATTGGATGGGCCTTCACGAACCGGGCCAACGAGAACGCCACCCTGCTGATTGGCCTGTGGCTGGCCCGACCCTTCCTGGAGCTGGGCACTGGCCGAGGCCGATTCGGCTTCTTCGACCTCCTGGATCGAGACTTCCTGGCGGCCCTGACCTTCTTCAGTGTCGATCGAGGGAATTTCGGTCACGTCGAGCGGCTCGGCAGCAGGGGCCGGCTCTTGAGGGGTTTCGCTCTGGGCTTCAGCTTCGGCCTCAACTTCGGCTTCGGCCTCAACTTCGGCTTCGCCTTCACCCTCAGCCGCCGGCTGGTTCTGCTCGTCGTCCATGACGCCCGAGGCCGTGTCCTTGTCGCTGTCGAGCAGCGGGGCGACTTCGCTTTCGTTGGTGCCTTCAGGAACAATCTCGCCCTGAACGTTGCCTTCGAGAACGATATTGTCGTCCATTTCCTGGGCCGGCGCTTCACCTTCGAGCGGCGCTTCATCTTCCGCCGCCGCTTCCTCTTCAGGGGCAGCGGGCGTTTCGGCCATGCCGTCGAGCTCTGCCTGAACGTCGATGATGTCGAGTTCGATGTCAAAGCCGGTCAGGCACGCATCGAGATCGGTTTGTCCAAGTGCTTCACAGATGCCCTGGAGTTCGGCTTCGGCATCGGTCACGGCCTGTGCGGCCGCGCTGGTATCGCCACCAGCGGCAACCGCTGCTTCAAATTCAGCAACTGCGGTTTCGTATGCGGTTACCGCTTCAAGCAGGGAGGCAGGGGCCGAGGAGTCCGCATCGGCAGCAGGCTGCTCGGCAGGCATGGCAGACTCGGCTGCAGGAGGTTCGGGAGCCGCCGGTTCAGGCTCTTCCATTGTTTGGGGCGCAGGAGCGGGCTCTTCAGCCGGAGCAGGTTCGGGCTGAGGGGCGGGCTCTTCAGCCGGAGCAGGCTCTTCAGCCGGTGCCGGAGCCGGTTCCTCCGCCGGAGCGGGTTCGGCTTCTGCGGGAGCGGCCTCGGCGGGAGGAGCAGGCTCCTCTACGGGCGCGGGTTCCTCTACGGGCGCTGGTTCTTCAGCGGGCTCCGCTTCAGGTGCCGGGGCCTCAGGTTCAGCGGCGGCTTCTGCTTCGGCTTCGACCGCCATTTCAGCCTCGGGGGCCGGAGCGGCAGGTGCTATCTCGCCACTTTCGAACATGGCGATGCAGGCATCGATATCGGTTTGTCCGATTGCGGCGCACAGGGCGCCCAGTTCGTCGCGCGCGGCGGCCAGAGCTTCCTCGGCTGCGGCGGCATCACCGCCAGAGGCCTCGGCTGCCTCAACGGCGGCCTGGGCCTCGAGATAGGTCTGGATGGCGCCGGCCAGGGCCGGAGGCGCGGCCTGAGCCACGGTAAGGTCGGCATTGCCGCTTTGCGCAAAAAGCGGCGCCACAGGGGTGCCGAGCATGAGCATAGCGGTACTGGTCAAGAGCAATTGTTTGAGCTTCATGGGATTTTCTCCTCTGCCCCCCGGCAAATGATGTGGCCGCTCACGCGGTCACACGAAAGGGATGGATAACATCGTCAAAATGACGCCAAGCTGAACAAGAAAAGGGGCGTGCCGTAACGACACGCCCCAAAGTCTGAAATCTTACTGGGCAGGAGCCGGCTCTGCGGGAGCAGCTTCGGCGGGTGCGGCCTCAACAGGGGCAGTTTCAGCCGGAGCCGATTCCACCGGTGCGGTGGCCTCGGGGGCCGCTTCGAGTGCCGGAGCGGGTTCGGTTGCCGGCGCCGTTTCCGTCATGGGTGCGGGCTCGGTCGCCGGAGGCGTGGTTTCAACTGCGGTGGGAACGGTGTTGACGGGGGCGGGTTCTCCGCCGCTCAGCGCAATAAAGCCAATAATCAGCACCGCGAGAACAAGCACGCCGCCGATCCACCAGCCGGCGCTGCCGCCGGAATTGACTGCATAGACGCGCTCGCGCTCGGTGCGATTGCGATCCGTGTAGTCGCGATCAATATCAGCCATTTTCTATCTCCATTCATTTCAACACCGAAGGCGGATAGCCGCGATAGGGTGTCTGGGGTCGAGCGCGTGCCGTTCAAGGGCATTGCAGAAGGGGCAGTGCAAACCCACGAGACGGCACGCGCTCGAGATGTCACAAAAACGCGATCAACCCGTTTGGGTTCCGCGCCGCCTTTGCGATAGGGTTGCGCAGACGATTGGAGACGGTGCGCAATGCAGCAATCGAGCGAGATACTGGAGATCACCACGCGCGGGCAGGGACTCTATGAATTTACGCCCGATATCGGGCGTTTCATGGCATCGAATCCCGTTCGCGACGGGCTGTTGACGGTCTATTGCCGGCACACCTCATGCTCATTGCTGATCCAGGAAAATGCCGATCCCGATGTCCAAACCGACCTCAGATCGTTCTTTGCCCGGTTGGTGCCGCCCGGTATGGACTGGGTCGTCCACACAACCGAGGGGCCCGACGACATGCCCGCCCATATCAAATCGGCGCTGACCCAGACCTCGATATCCATTCCGGTGATCGATGGCCGGCCGGTTCTGGGGACGTGGCAGGGCCTCTATCTTTTCGAACATCGCAACGCGCCGCATCGGCGACAGATCGTCATGCACGTCCTGGGAGAAGGCTAGACTGGCCCTGCGCCCGGGGTCGACAGATGCCGACAAGTGCCCGATAGTCTCTGTGTCCGGTCGACGGCGAGAGAGTCGGGCGGCCATCAATTTCTTGCATCAGGGCGCATGACTTCCCCGCGCTCAGGAACAGACGTCCTTGTCCGATATCATCACACATTTTCTCCCCTTCGCCATTGGGTTGGCGCTGACCGGGGCGGTGTCCGGCGTCATGGCCGGCCTGCTCGGCATCGGAGGCGGGATCATCATGGTTCCGGCCATGGTGCTTGCCTATCAACTGCTCGGCTACAGTCCCGAAATCATCATGCATGTGGCCGTCGGCACCTCGCTGGCCGTCATCATTCCCACCGGAATGCGCAGCGCGCGCGCCCATAACAAAAGGGGCGCCGTGGACCACAGGATCGTCAGGCTGTGGGCACCCTGGATCGTTGTTGCCTCGCTTCTGGGCGGGCTCATGGCAGGGCTCTACAGCGCTGCGGCGCTCAAGATCATTTTTGGCGTGATGGCGTTGTTCATAGCGCTCAACATGGCGTTGCCGGTTCAGCGCAGGCTGATGGAATCGCTGGCGGGCGTGCCGATGGTCAATCGTATCTCAGCGGCGGTGATCGGCTATATATCGGCACTCATGGGAGTTGGCGGCGGATCGCTGACCGTGCCGACGCTTACGGCGTTCGGAACGCCCATTCATACCGCGGTGGGAACCAGTTCGACGCTCGGCGTCGTCCTTGCCGTTCCAGCGGTCGTCGGGTTCGTCATCTCGGGATGGGGCGCGGCGGGCACACCACCCTTTAGTGTCGGCTTTATCAACATCCCCTCGTTCATTCTCATTGGCGGCCTTGCGACACTGACCGCGCCGATTGGCGTGGCGCTGGCCCACAGGCTCGATGCGAGGCTGCTCAAGATCGTGTTTGCGATCTTCCTTGTGGTTGTGGGCGGGCGGATGATCCTGCAGGCGCTCGGCGTCTGACAAAAAAGGCCGGATCCAGAGGACCCGGCCGTTTTCAATGGTCCATGGTATTGGACTATTGGTTGTCGTCCTCGATTTCCCATTCGATGGTCGCAGTGATCGAATAGGACATTTCGCCCGCTTCCACGGGGACCGACCCATCGGCGGCCATTTCCATGGCCTGGGCACGATACATCGGCATGGGCGGCTGCTGGGCATCCATTTCGCGGATCGACTCGATCGAACCCAGGCGCAATCCCGCGGCCCCGGCATAGGTTTCCGCCTTGGCCATGGCATCGGCGAAGGCCAGCTTGCGGGCTTCCTCCTCAAGCTTGGTCACGTCATCGACGGCGAAAACAATACCGTTGATGGTGTTGGCACCCACGGTTACGGCCTGATCGAGGACGGATCCCAGCGCTTCAAGGTCACGCACCACGATGGTGACGGTGTTGGACACCTGATAGCCCTGAATTTCGGGCGGCGGGGTGTATCCATTGTCATCGCGCCGGTCCGAATAGACATATTGCGGGCTGACGGAGAAGTCCGAGGTCTGGATGTCGCGATCTTCCAGGCCCGCTTCGCGCAGGGCGGCGACCAGATCGGCCATGGCAGCCGAATTGGCGTCGAGCGCTTCGCGCGCGGTCTCGGCTTGCGTTGTCACGCCGGTGTTGATGGTTGCCATGTCGGGCGCGGCGCGCACGGTACCTGTGCCGCTCAAGCTCATGGTGTCGGCAAGCGCCGGGCTTGCCAGCAGCACGGCCATCGCAATGGGTGCAAACGTCAGGGGAAGGCGCATGAATAGTCTCCTGGAAATCTCGTTCGTTGGAATTGGTTGTGCCCACGCAGAACACTCAAGTTTTCCTGATGCATTGAGACGGATTTGCGGCAGCGGGCAAAGCCGCCGGAAAAAACGGTAAACAGATGCAAAACCCCATGGACCTCAAAGCGTCGACCCGCTAGGAGAACGAAGCGTGGGCCTGTAGCTCAATTGGTTAGAGCCGACCGCTCATAACGGTCTGGTTGGGGGTTCGAGTCCCTCCGGGCCCACCAAGAAATCCGGGCGTTTTCGAGAGATCGGAGGCGCCCGTTTTCTTTTCGGGGTCTGTTTCGGGGTCCGAAACCTTCCTTTTGAGCCTAGAAAAAGGGCCGCCGAAGCGACCCGATTTCACATCATATCTGGTGCCTGATCATCGTCCGGTTCTGGCTCCAGATCGCGCTCCAATTCCTGAAGCCGCTGCTTCATCCAGCCGATCTGGCTCTGGCGCGTCTCGATAGCGGCTTTGAGACCCCACAGCATCTTCTCTTCAGCTTCGCGGGTGAGGGGCCGCTGTCCCGTGTTGATGTGGGAGACGTATGCGGGTGACAGGCCGATGACTTTTGACAGCCGGGTCTGCCAGCCCGGGCTGTCACCGACGATGAGTTTGCCGGTGTCGCGCCAGCGCTGGAGTCTTTCGACGTCGTTCATAAGTTTGCTTTCCGAGTTTGCCCTTGCTGAAGCCGTCACGGATAGGGCGGCTTGAGAAAGGGCGGGGGCTACATCCTGCCCCCGCAGTCCTTGAGCTTGATTAGGCGGCGGCAGTCCAGTCGTCGTCCCAGCCAGCAATGATCGAGACTGCATAATCAGTGATCGCGTCGTCGTCTTCGTCTGCGATGATCGCGGCATAGAGTGTTTCGACTTCTTCACCCTCGCGCCAAAGCGTCATCTCGTCGTTATGAGACTGACTGTCGGAGAGCACTGCGCGCCAGACGCCGTTGCGATCTTTTTGGACATAGAGGACGTCGGGAGTGCGTTTATCGTCTGCTGCATCGATTCGGGCTCTGGATACCTTGTCGAACACGCTGTCGGCCTGAAAACTCTTTGCAGCATTAATCAACGCCACAGTCAGATCTTCGAGACTGCCATCGTCGTCATCGTAAGAGGCGTCGAAAGCCCACTTCGGCCAGTCGCTGAACGCATCCTCGATCTGCTCTTTGAGCTGCTCGGGCGTGTTGACCATGCCAGTACCCTCATACTGAGCGAGCAGGACACCGAGCTTGTGAGCAAACTCCTCGAAAGTGAGGCGCACGTCGTTCTGCTCGACAGTGATCTCGCGCATCTGCAGGACACGGCTGACGAAGAAGATGGCATCGCCATTAAAAGGCGCGTTGCTGACCTGCGTCTCGCCGATGTGGATCTGGCACTCGCCGTCAGCCATCAAAGCAAGCGAGATGTAAGGGTGAAAGTTCTGGCCATCGCCCAGCGTGCCGGTGTCGATGTCGAAGGTGAAGTGGACATCGACTTCGGTAACGACGATCTCGCCTTCCTTGGCGGGAACTTCCCCCTGGAGCGCGGCGTAATCCGAATAGCCGGCATCGCGGGCCATGACGTCGAGCGCGTCCTCCTTGCTCTGAGCTGCGAAAGTGCCGAGCACAACACCGCTTTGGGCGTTTTCGATAGTGAACTTTTTCATGATGGCGTCCTCCTGGACTGATTGGGACCGGAACCGTTATGGCTCTCCGTCGTCCGATGTATGAGATATATACACAACCAATCCGACCGTCAATAACAATGTATGAGAAAAATTTGCAAACTGGCGACAGATTGCCCGTTTGCTCCTATATGGTGATAGATTTAGCAATAAAAAAAATTTCAGTCGTATATCGAAACATTCGGTTTTGATGCATCCGCGCAAGAAAAACGTTGCGTGCGTGATCTGATCTGTCATCATGTATCTCATGCTTAGCGCTTAGTGCGCATGAGACGGAGAGACATTATGATTAATCTGACCGCGGCATACGTGCCGCCCATTCCCGACACCACCTGGACGCCCCATGGCGACCTCTTCAAAGCACCGGCGACCGACAGCTTTTGGCGCCTGTATCGCGTCGGCAAAAGCGACCTTTACGGCATCGGCATCAAGTGCACCCGCGAGGGCAGCGAGTGGCTTGCGATCTACACGCCAGGGAAGGCAACGCCTGCAGAGATCGAGCGGGTGCTGCTGAAGGTCGACGACGAGGCGCTGATGAATGATGCCGCAATCGAGCGGGAAAAGGCAGCGCGCAAAGAAGCGACGCGGCTCAAGGATGAGCAGGAGGAGCGCGAGCAGCAGGAATGGATCGCCTCTCATGTTGAGGAGACGCGCCAGCTGCAGGCCGAGGCGGCAGGGCTTTTGAAGACCTACAAGGCCGCATGCTCGAAAGCTGGCGAATGGCCGGAATTGATCGAGAACTTTCCGCTCACCCGTGGACAGTATTGGTATCTCTGGGATCTCGTCCGCACCACGAAAATCAAAATCGCAAAATTTGAGCGTGGAGAGGGCTTCAAGCGCAAGCGGTCGCCCTATGCCGCATGGCCCGCTGACGTGATCGCCAAAGGCCTGCGTGCGCTTACAGCGGCTGACAGCGACCATGCGGAACTCGCGAACGACATCGGCTGGTCGGCTACCGACAGTTCTGTGGGGCACTACTGCACAGCGCTACTCGAGACCGACTATGACACGGCTGTCGAACGCGCGCGGGAATTCATCGGCACATATGAGCGTCAGCTCCGGAAGGCTGGCGTGCTCTAATGACGTGTTTAGCACCTTGCTGTATCCTTCACCTGATTCAGCAGGGTGCCTTATGCCATTCAAAGACCTTCCACACGGCAACAGTGACGACCAAGATCCGGATGCCGGCATGAGCTTCCGTCAGCGCGTCGCCCTGATCTTTCCCGACGCCGCCTCATCCCGTTTGGCCCGTATAGGCGGCGTGAATGGCCGCACCGCGCAAAAGTGGCTGTCCGGCGAGGCACCGGTGCCCCAGGACGTCGCGGATTACGTCGAACAGCAATACGCCCGCGTCCACTCTGTTCGCCTAAAAACGCTGGAAGATGCCGTCGAACGGGCCTCGGCCGATGGCGTCGACGCGGAGGTGATCGCGGCTCATCTCAGCCTGATCTATGCGAAGCTGACTGGCCAGAAAATCCGATAATGGATTTACCACCGCCATAACGGTTTTGCCACGCCACAAATTCAATAATCCGCGTTAACCAAACGTACCCCAATACCGCACCTTCCGCGTGACATCGCCGTCGCGCTGTGCTTGCCTGCACACTCCCAAACTAAAAGCACTCCCCACGTCACCGGACGACGGGACTGCGCCATGAGGGCCAGACATGAAAACTCCCGAATTATCGGGCGCAGATCAATTGCGCCAACGCCAGATGTCAACGGCGGAGTAAAATCCGGCCAATGGGCGGAGTAAAAGTCGGCCACTT
>NZ_CAXAXY010000093.1:0-11479 GCF_963972885.1 uncultured Pelagibacterium sp.
TCGAGCGGGGCGTCGTCAAAGCCGATGCCAGAGAGCAGATCTCGAAGGGCTATCGTGCTGGCCTCGACCAAGCTCATGGCAGGTCCTCCAAAGCGACATCGCCTCGCATCAGGCAGCGGGCCGTGCGAAATGCGGTGGTGCGGGTGACGCGCCATTGACCATCATTGCGGACTTCGGCCGCGACCGGCAGGACGCCCGAAGGCGTGCCGACACGAATTTCGGAATCGGAAGTTGACGACAGGCGATTGGCAAGAGTGCCGGTGATCTGGCAAGCGGTGCCCACGCACATGGCGGCGGTAAGGGTCACGGCGCGATGCACGCGTTCCATGGAAACCATGCGCACGCCGATATCGTGGCCGGATGGGTCGATCATCGAACCATCGAGTGCCTTGAACGGCATGGAGGCGCAAAGAAGCGCAATCTTGGGGTTGGCCAAACGCACCGATTCGGGTGTCGAGCCGAGCCCCATCAGGACACCGCCAATACGGCGAATGCTGTCGAGCCGATCCATCATCTGAGGGATGGATTCGATCATGTCGGGAGATTCGGTGCCTTCGAGCCCCAGCGCCGCAGCTTCGACGAAAACGACTGGATTGGTGGAGTCTACAAGCGAGACCTCGATTTGTTTGCCGTCAAGGTCGATGATGTCGATTGCATTGCCTGTGGGCAGGAGTGCTGGGGAGACCGAACCGCCAGGGTCAACGAAATCGAGCGCGATGCGTGCCCCGCTTGAGGCGACGCCAGCCAACTCAAAGGTCCCGGTCGTGATTGGCTGACCGTTTCGTGCCGGGAAGCGGGCGTGGATAATCTTATCGGTATTGACCTGATAGATACGAACGAGCGCCTCTCCATCGCCGGCTTCGACCAGACCCATCTCAAGGGCGCAGGGGCCGACGGCAGACGAGAGATTTCCGCAATTGGCGCCCCATTCGACAATCGGCCTGTCGACGGCGATCTGGGCGAAAAGATAATCGACATCGGCATCGTCGCGCGCCGAACGCGACAGAATGACCGCCTTGGAAAGGGACGAGAGGCCGCCGCCCATGCCGTTGAGCTGGCGGCTATTGGGATCGGGACTGCCGAGAACGTTCAGCAGAATCGGCTCTATCTCGGCCCGGTCGGATGGCAGGTCAGAGGCATTGAAGAAAACGCCCTTCGAGCTGCCACCACGATAAAAGCGGGCCGGTATCCAGGATTGGGTCATGGGGCCTCCCAAGTGTCTAGTATCCGTTGCTACCGTAGAGGCGCCACGGTTTCCATTGCGCAAAAAGCAAAGCCCCTTCGAGAGAAACGAAGGGGCTTTGGCCGGCAACAGGATGCTTGCCGGCGCGAGGCTATTGTTGCCGTGTTGACATCAAAGCGCCGCGACGACGGCTTTGGTGAAGTTCTTCGTTCCGAGCGATCCGCCGAGATCGCCGGTGCGGGTGTCAGGATCCCCCAAAGTCTCGTCGATGGCGCTCTCAATTGCCGCGCCAGCGGAGACAAATTCATCCCTGCCGGCCTTGCGTCCGTACCAGTCGAGCAGCATAGCGCAGGACAGGATCATCGAGGTTGGATTTGCCTTGTCCTGGCCGGCGATATCGGGAGCCGAGCCGTGCTGGGCCTGGGCGGCAGCATGTCGATCGCCAGCATTGAGCGAGCCGGCCAGGCCAAGACTGCCCGAAAGTTCAGAAGCGAGATCGGAAAGCGTATCGCCATAGAAGTTGGTTGTGCAGATGACATCGTAACGAGATGCGTCGCGCACCAGCAGGGCGGCCATGGCGTCGATCAGAACATCGTCGAGTTCTACATCGGGAAAGTCTTTTGCCACGTCGCGGACGGTCTTCAGAAACAAGCCATCGGTCACCTGAAAGGCGTTTGCTTTATGGACGGCAGTGACCTTGCCGCGACGCTTGCGGGCCAGCTCAAACGAGCGGCGGGCAATCCGTTCGCAGGCAAAGGCAGTTATCTTGCGCATGGAGATCGCGACGCCTTCCACGGGCATGAATTCACCTGGCCCCGAGAACATGTTGCGGTCGGGGTACATGCCTTCGGTGTTCTCGCGCATGATGACAAGATCCATATCCGTGCCGTGATGCGGCAGGCTGGACCGCGTGCGGGCCGGTCGGACATTGGTGTAGAGGTCTAGCCCGATACGAAAGGCTGCCGAATAATTGATACCGCCCTTGTCGCGCGGGGGGTAGTCGAGATTGGACATTGGGCCAAGCAGCACGCCGTCCAGCGTTCTTGCCAAAGGCAGGATGTCATCGGGCAGGCTGGTGCCGTGGTTCTTGAGGGCGGCAAGACCGACGTCGCGATAAGTGTAATCGAGGTTCAGCCCAAATTTTGCGTCGGCCGCAGCCAAGACGTCTAGGCTTGAGGCCATGATTTCGGGTCCGATGCCATCGCCGGGGAGAACAAGTAGCTTCATAAGACTGGCCTTATTTGAGCAGGTCGGCAGGAACGTAGAGTTCGCCTGCCATCAGTTTGCGAGCCGTACGGATCGCACCACCGCTCAGAACTTCGAGATCGACACCACTGCCCTTTGTCTTGAGTGCCACGTCAAGGAGCCCAGAAGGGTGTTCAATGAGAACAAGGCGATCGTCACCCTCGGGTCGCTTTGCCAGCCCGTCGGAAATCGAACCTTCGAGCATGGCGCATGTGGATACGCACAGCCCGCCGGTGACAGCAAAGGCGGCATGGGTGTTTTGAGGCACGAAATAGCGCGCGGCGATATGCCCTTCGCCTTTGGGTTGGGACAACATCGCGACCTTGGGGATTACCTTGCCGGTGACGTCGCCGAGCCCCATGCGCTCTCCGGCGATCATACGCATGGCTTCCATACGTGCGAAGAAATCGGCATCGGCGTCAAGTTCGGACGGAGTTTCGTAGCCCGTCTTGCCCAAGTCTGCAGCGCGGAAGATCATCATCGGAACGGCCACGTCAATCAGGGTGACTTCTATGCCGTTGATCTCTTCGACCAGATTGCCGGTGGGCAGAAGCTTGCCGGTCTTAGAACCGACGATATCCATGAAGTTTAGGCGGACGGGCGCAGCTGTGCCCGGCACGCCGGCAATTTCGGTATCGCCGTCATAGATAACGCCGTCAGCATCAGTCTTGACGACGGCTTCGATGCGGCTGTTGGTATTGATGTTGAAAATGGTGACGGCAGTCTCATCGCCGGTAATTTCGACCATACCACGCTCAATAGCGAACGGGCCGACACCGGCAAGTATATTGCCGCAGGACGGGGCGGTATCCACGAACGCATCGGTGATCGAGACCTGGGCGAAGAGATAGTCTACATCGACGCCTTCGCGGCTCGATGGCTGCACCATTGCGACCTTTGAGGTGAGCGTTGTTGCGCCCCCCACCCCATCAATTTGGCGCGCATCTGGCGACCCCATGGCTGCCAGGAGAACCTTGTCGCGGCTTTCGACATCGGCCGGAAGGTCGGTGGTCACGAAATACGGGCCTTTTGAGGTCCCGCCGCGGATGAGAATGCAAGGAATGGCAGCTTGTCGGGTCATCGTCATCTTTACAGTTGTGTCTGCTCACCGGGGGCGGACGAGCTCGGTTCGATATCGGACGGGCTTTAGCAGAACCGCCCGCACCGTAGGATTGAGCAATGGTGTTGCCCGGCATCGCGCTTTGGCAATGAACGGGCGGGAGGTGCCTCGTGCACTCCCCCGCCCCTTTGGCGTTAGCGGAACGGCCAGGGAAAGCGGAACTGGCCCTGCAGGAACCCGGCCGGCATGACGAGGTTCAGTGAGCGGGCCAGAACCATCATGAAGATCGCTGCGGCGAGCGTTAGAAGAATGGTCTTGAGCCAGCTGGCCTTGGCCATCGTCCTAAGGAAGACCACAAAGAACACCAGCAGCGCCGCGAAATAGCCAGCAATGGCGACGGCGGCAACAAAGGCGGCAAGCCAGCCCAACATGGCCCATGCACCGCCCCTGACATCGTGTTCACGCGGGGTGACCTAGGTATCGAAATTGGCAGTGGATTCCGTCTTGCCCGTCAGTAGCGGCACCATGGCAACAAGCGTTGCCACGATCCCGACGACGGCGACCCATGTGGGGAAGATGCCGCCAAGCTGTGACAGGCCGAACGATTCCCAGAACACGAAGGCAAAGCCAGCAAGAACTGCAACCCCGAACAGTATCTGAGGCCATAACTGGCCCGCCTGAGCGAGTTCGGTCGTACCTTCGGTGCTGACCTTTGCCGCCTCTTCGCCCGGCCGGGTGCGGGCGCCGAGCCAGACCGACACCACCGTGAGCACAATGATACCGATAACCAGCGGACGGGTGAGAAAACCCCAACCCGAGAACTGGACTGCCTGATAAAGATATCGTTCGGCCTGGGTGGCAAGAACGAAACCGATCAGGAAGCCTGGACGCGGCCAGCCGAAGCGCTTGAGAAGAACGCCAATGGCACCCACGATCAGCAGAGCAACAAGGTCGTTGAGAGACCGGGTAGCCTGAAAGGACGCAAACGTTATGACCATGATCATGAACGGCGCGATGAGCGTGTAGCGGATGGTGGTCAGGCGCGCGATACCAGGTGCGGCGACGATGCAGAGCAGTGTGCCGATCACGTTGGCCAGGGCCAGTGACCACACGATGGTGTAGGTCACATCCAGATTGCGGTCGGCCATCGCCGGACCCGGCTGGATGCCGAGGAGGATGAGGCCCGCCAGAAACACCGCCATGGACCCCGAGCCGGGGATGCCAAACAAAAGCGTGGGGATGAGCCCACCGCCTTCCTTGGCATTGTTGGCGGATTCCGGCGCGATCACACCTCGAATATCACCCTTGCCGTATTGCGAGCGGTCCTTAGAGGTCTGAACGACGTGGCCATAGGCGATCCAGTCCACGACCGAGCCGCCAAGCCCGGGGATGGCGCCGATGACTGCACCAAGGCCCGAACAGCGTAGAGCGAGCCATTTGTAGGTCCAAGTGTCCTTGAGCCCCTGCCGCCACCCCTGCCCCAGAGAAGAAGATTTGCTGGCAATCGAGGAGCCACCGCGCAGCAGGTCGACAATTTCGGGCACGGCGAACAGGCCCAGCGCCACGATCACCAGCGGAATACCGGTCGAGAGATAGAGCAGGCCGAAATCCATGCGATACTCGCCAGTGGCTGGCGCTGCGCCGACGGCGCCGAAGGCCAGGCCCAAAGCGGCAGCAGCGACGCCCTTGGCAAGGTTGTTGCCCGAGAGGACGCCGACCATCGAGAGGCCGAAAAGAGTGAGGGCGAACAGTTCGGCCGAGGAAAAGCTCAGGATAAGCGGGCGGGCGATAACAACAAAGCCGGTAAGGATCAGGGCGCCGAACAGACCGCCCATGAGCGAAGCCGAGAACGCCGCCGACAACGCGCGGGCAGCCTGCCCCTTCTTGGCGAGTGGAAATCCATCGAGAACGGTTGCCTGACTGGCCGTCGAGCCTGGAATGCCCATCAGCACCGACGCAAAGGTGTCGGAGGTGGGAATGATGGCGACGAGGCCGATAAGCATGGCCAGTGCCGAGGTTTGATCCATGCCGTAGAGGAAAGGCAGCAGCAGTGACAAACCGACGATGCCGCCAAGGCCGGGCAGAATGCCAATGACCAGGCCCAGCAGCACGCCGAGGGTCAGAAACATCATGTGGTGAGGGGTCAGCAGTTCAGCGAGTGCTGAAAAAAGTACGTCGAGCATATTGGTTACTCGTGAGTTTTGCCGAACGCAGGTTCGGGTGCCGGCGCAGCATTATCGCGGAGCACGACAAGCGCGCATCAGGAAAGCGACGGTGCCGCGGCTCTCTGAGCCGCGGCACCGCTGAAAACACGGCCTATTCGAGAGTGACCTGGTAGTTCTCTGTCAGGAACTGACGCACCCAGTCACGGGCCACAGGGTCGATGGTCGTCGCAGCGGTGTAAACACCGGCTACCTCGTCACCGACGGCCTGGTCGTATTCACCCAAGATTTCAACCTTTGCGGCCTGGAGTTCAGGATCGGCGACGGCGTCGACGAAAGCCTGACGGTAGGCCGCCACGATCTCAGGCGGAGTTCCGTTGGGAAGCATGGCCGGCTTCTGGGCAGCAAAGCCCGAACCAAAGAAGGCGAGATAGGCCTGCAGTTCGATTCCTGCTGCGCCCATTTCACCATGAACCATTTCGTAAGCTTCAAGGAAGTGTGGCAGATCGGGGAAGGTCGGGTCACGCTGAACGTTGCCTTCCGAATCGAGCACGCCCCAAGAAAAGAGCGGAACAGCGTCGCCGGCTTCGACAAGCGGGACTACGTTGGTGAGGTAGGCTGACGAGGTCTGGTAATCGATTGTGGCTTCGCCACGCTCGAATGCCAGACGGCCATCGCCACGGCCGGTCATGCCGAAGACATGACGCACGTCGAGGCCCAGCACTTCAAAGGCCAAAAGCGGAACGAGATCGAGCGAGGTTGCGCCCTGGCTGGCATAAACCAGTTCGGTGCCCATGAGCTCGCCCATTTCGGATGCGTCGGAAATCCCGAGGCTGGCCGGGACGTAAACCACACCGCCGGTCGGGGAAACCAGAACGGGCTCAAGTTCGGCGTAGTCATATTGAACGCGGCTATCGCCGAGCAGGAACGGGAACTGGGTCGAACCCGAAGTACCAAGCAGAGAAAGTCCATCGGGTTCGGCGCGTGCGACGAATTCGTTGGCGCCGGTGATCGAGCCGCCGCCGGGGACGTTGCGAACGATCACGTTTGGTTGCCCGGGCAGGTGCTTGGACAGATAGGGTGCGTAAAAGCGCGCCCAGACGTCGGACCCCCCACCTTCTGAGAACGGAATCCACCATTCAACTGTCTGGCCGGAAAAGTCGACCTCCTGGGCCTGAACAGAGGCCGGCGCAATGGCAATCGAGGCCGCCATAACGGCGGACACGGCCAAACCCCGCGCGAAGCGAAGTGCATTTTTCATATAGGATCCTCCCATAGAGTTCGCGGGCAGACCTCCGCATCGTCCCCACGCCGCGCCTCCCCAGCGGCCTTCGGTCCATCCGAGCGTTGCACCCTGATTTTCTCCGGCCTTTGCCGAGGCATGGCAAGGAAATGCGGAAACAACGGATGTCTGCTGGAATGCATCATGCAACACCAAGCTGTCGGAAAGCTGTCCGGCACAAAACCCGCGACTATTCGGCCGCCATCGCCCCGTTTCCAGGGCCCTGAGCGGCCTTTTGCGATTGGGCTACGGGCAGTTCGAGGCGTATCGTGCAACCGCTTTCGACGGAGATGATACCAACATCACCCCCCGCCCGTTGAGCAATGGCCCGGACGATAGACAGGCCAAGGCCGCATCCTCCATCGCTGTCGTCGGACAGCCGCACAAATCTGTCGAACACCCGGTCGCTGGCTTCGGGCGGAATACCGGGACCATCATCGGACACGGTTAGGGCGGCCATATTGCCCACACGCTCGACAGCGAGCGAAAGCCGTCCGCCTTCGGCACAGCCATATTTGAGACCATTGTCGATGAGATTGTCGATCGCCTCTTCAAGCATAACGCGGTTGCCGGCAACCGGCAGCGGCTCGGTGGCAGATTCAAGTTCAATATCGACATGGGCCTTGAGGGCACGGGGCACATGCCGGCGGGCCACATCGGCGACCAGCCGGGTGAGGTCGGATGGTGGTTGCAGGTCGTCGCCCCTGCCCTCATTGGCGATGTCGAAATTGAGCAATTGATGGCTCATGCGCGAAAGCTGGCGCGCCGCTTGCGCCAAATCCTGCAGACGGGCCGTGCGACCGTGGTCGCTGCTCGCGCTGAGGGCGGCCTCGGCCTGGGCCTGAATGGCGGCAACTGGATTGCGCAATTGATGGGCCGCGTTGCCAATAAAGGCGTTGCGCCTATCGAGTTCGTCCTTGAGCCGAGCAAACAGGCTGTTGATGGTCTCGACCAATGGAGCAACCTCGTGGGGCACCGGGCGGCGGATGGGGCGCAAATCGCTGGCCGAGCGCAATCCCACGGCGCTTCGCAAATCGGTGAGCGGGGTCAGACCCCGATTGATGCCGAACCAGAACAGAACCGCTGCAGAGCCAACGATAAGCAGGAGATTGAAAACAGATTGGCCAACGAGCGAGAGAGACAGAGCCTGCCGTTGGGTGACCGTTTGCCAAACCTGAACCGTGGTCCAGCCATCGAAATCGATATCAGCTATGAATTCACGCAGGATGACAGCTCGGACCGGTCGACCGTTGTATGTGCTGTCGAAAAAGACCGGTGTGCCACCCGGAACCACCAGGTTGGCCGAGGGCACCGGCGCGTCGGAGTGGCCGGTCACGAAGCGGCCGTCGGCGGCGCGAACCTGATAATAGATCGGATCGCCCAGCGCGCCGACCAGAGAATCAAGCAGCGCATCGGCAACAAGGTCACCCTTGGTCAGCACAACCTCGCGGGCAACGGCGTGTGCCACCACCTTGAGCGTGTCGTCGTAGAGGTCTTTGGACATGTTCTGCGCCGACCAATAGCGCACGGCGCTCGAGGCCAAGGCAACAAAGATCAACGGTACGACCAGCAGCACAAAAAGCCGGGCGCGAAGGCTTCGTGTACTGACAGGTCCAGCGCTCATTGGACCGCCACCGGGCGGAGCACATAGCCGAGCCCGCGGATAGCCCTTATTGTGATGCCGAACGGTTCGATCTTGCGGCGCAGGCGGGACACCAGCAACTCGACAGCGTTGACGTCGATATCGGCACCTGTCCCATAGATGCTGTCGCACAGGGCGTCCTTGGGCACGACACGCTCGGCATGGTCGAACAACACCTCCCAAAGCGCAAGTTCGCGCCGGGGAAGAGCTATCAGTCCATCAGGGCCTACGAGCTGACGCGAAAGCCTGTCGTAGCTGAGCTGTCCCATGGCCTCAATGTTGTGCACACGCTGGCCCCTGCGGCGCCCCAGGGCGCGCACGCGCGCATTGAGCTCGGCCATTTCGAAGGGCTTGGTCATGTAGTCATCGGCGCCCGCGTCGAGTCCGATGATACGGTCATGGAGGCTGTCGCGGGCCGTCAGCACAAGCACGGGAATATCGTTGCGTTCGGTGCCCAGAGTGCGAATGACATCGAGGCCGCTGCGTTTGGGAAGGTTGATATCGACAATGGCCAGATCGGCGCCCTCGGTTGACAGAAATTGAGCGCCATCATCGCCATTGGCCAGCCAATCGACGGCGTGCCCTTCGTCCTGTAATGACTGAATGACTGCGCGCGCCAACATTGTGTTGTCTTCGATCAAAACGATGCGCAAACGCCTCTACCCTCCGTGTTCATTTTTTCAACAGCAGGGATCGCGCGGCGCAAAGCCCCTTCTGTTTGGACAATGTGACCCCGCCGGGACCTGGCTGGCAAGCAAATTTCCGTGAGGGGTGGCCTCGCGCCCAATGAGGCGTTAGACATTGGCCGGACCGGCCTGCGCTCGGAGGATCATCGGTTCACGCCTGTCATTGGAGGAGGATTATGAGCGGACTGCTGCGTTGGGCACGGGCCTTGAGCGCGGGATTTGGATTGTCTCTGGCTCCCGCGACCACGGCCTTGGCCGAGGTCAGTTTCCAGGGCGAGACCATCGAGTGGATCATTCCCTTTAGCCGGAGCGGGGGCTCGGATACCTGGGCGCGGTTCAATGCGCCATTTCTGACCCGGCACCTGCCGGGTCATCCAGAAATCGAAATCGTCAATGAACCCGGCGGTGGCGGCACCCGTGGTCCCAACACGTTTGCCAGCCGCGCCCGGCCGGACGGGCTGACCATTCTGGGGACTTCGGGATCGACACAATTTCCCTACCTGCTGGGCGATCTGCGTGTGCGTTACGATTACAAAGACTGGGAAGTGGTGATGGTTGCACCGACCGGAGGGGTGGTTTACGTCGCGCCCGGAACGGGGGTCGAGGGTCCCGACGACATCGACAGGCTTGCCGACCAGACCCTGGTGTTTGCGAGCCAGGGGCCAACGTCGCTCGACCTCGTTCCCATGCTGGCATTCCGGTTACTTGGTTTTGATGTCAGCTATGTGTTCGGCTACACCGGTCGCGCCGACGGGCTGATCGCCATGGAACGAGGCGAAGTCAGCATCGACTACCAGACAACGGCCTCGTACTTGCGCAATGTTGTTCCGATGGCCGAGGCTGGCGACGCCGTGCCACTTATGAGTTGGGGCATCCTCGACGAAAATGGTGTGATGCAGCGCGATCCGACCTTTCCCGATCTGCCCATCGTCGAAGAAGTGTATGAGATGTTACACGGCGAGCCGCCTTCCGGGCCCGACTATGAGGCCTATCGCGCTTTCAATATCGCCGGATTTGCCGCTCAGAAGATGGTGATTCTACCGGGCGGCACGCCGCCGGAAATCGTCGAGACATGGCGCCAGGCCTGGCGTGATATCTTTGCCGACCCCCAGTATCGCGCCGAAGTTTCAAGCGTTCTGGGGGCCTATGAGCAGGTCACCGATCGCGCGGCGGAAGCCCTTTTTATCGAAGGGACGACGATCGATCCGGCGGTCCGCAAGCGCATACTCGACATGCTCTCGAACGAATATGCGGTGCGGTTGAGCGATCAATAGAACGCTCCGGCCGGCAATCGAGCGGCGCTGCTAGAGCCGTGATTACAGTGGACGCTTGCGGAACATTTACGGAACATGTATAAAAGTTCAATATTTGTTCCGATTCGACGCCGCCGAGGGATCCGCCAATGTTGACGCGTAAACAGCACGAACTTCTGATGTTCATCCATGAGCGGATGAAAGAGAGCGGCATTCCGCCCTCGTTCGACGAAATGAAGGAAGCGCTGGATCTGAAATCGAAGTCGGGCATCCACCGGCTCATCACGGCGCTGGAAGAGCGTGGCTTTATCCGCCGATTGCCCAACCGGGCTCGAGCGCTCGAAGTCGTTAAGCTGCCGGATTCGATGAATCCGTCGCTGGGCGGGCGCAAGGCGCGGTTTGAACCTTCGGTGATCGAGGGTACACTGGGCAAGGTGCCAGCCAAAACCGTGGCGCCCCGCCAGGACAATGGCGGATCGGTGGCCATTCCGGTGATGGGTCGCATTGCGGCGGGTGTGCCGATCGAGGCGATCCAGACTCACTCTCATTCCATTGCGGTTCCACCCGAAATGCTGGGTTCTGGAGAACATTTCGCGCTCGAAGTGCGGGGGGATTCGATGATCGATGCCGGGATTTTCGACGGCGATACGGTCTTGATTCGCAAGCAGGATGCTGCCGGAAATGGTGAGATCGTTGTCGCGCTGGTCGATGACGAGGAAGCAACCCTTAAACGCCTGCGCAAGAAGGGAAACGCCGTGGCGCTGGAGGCGGCCAACCCGGCTTACGAAACCCGGATTTTCGGTCCTGACCGCGTCAAGGTTCAGGGACGACTGGTGGGATTGCTACGGCGCTACTAGATTTTCTTTGACTTGGCCTAGTTGTCCTCAAGACCCTAAAGCTGGATGCGCCAGGGGCGGTCCGGTCCGTCGATGGCGGTGCGGATTGTTGGCGGCAGATCGGGGCCAT
>NZ_CAXAXY010000094.1:0-11461 GCF_963972885.1 uncultured Pelagibacterium sp.
TGTTCGCCGATACCTTCAGCTACAAGACCAGCGTGGATGGTGTCTATGCCGCCGGCGACATGCGCCGCGGCCAGTCGCTGGTCGTCTGGGCTATTCGCGAGGGCCGTCAGGCGGCCCGCGCCATCGATCTCGACCTCATGGGCGAGACCGCTCTGCCGCGCTGATCTGTTTGATCTGAATCAGAAAAAGGCCCCGGACAACCTCCGGGGCTTTTTTCTCAACGCCCACCGGGGTTTTCGATAATTGTTTCGGCCCGACCCAAGCCGAACGCATCCACCCGTCCCACCGGCGCATCGAGCATGTCCTCAAGCGCAAAACTGCGCGTTCCCGCCGTGGCCTGCCCCGCCACGATAAGATCGTTCGCCCTCTGCGCCGCACCGCCAAGGTCCTGCACGAAACTGGCCATCTCGACCAGCCGCATCTGGTCGAGCCCTTGATAGGGCGGCCGGACCATCCCGGCGGCATCTGTCCCCGCAAGCAGGTCGGCGACCTCCGAGGTGCTGCCCGACAGGCTGACCCGGCCACCGCCGCCCGAACCCATCGCCCTGTCGATATAAAAGGCCAGCTTGTCAGCGCCGGCCGCAGAAAAATGGATGCCGTCGCCCTTGCGCATATCCACGATATTGCCGTTCAGATCCGGCCCATCGGCGCTGTAGCCGCCATCTTCGCCCAGATAGCGGTCATAGGTCTCCACCCACGCCCCGCCAGCCGCATTGACCGCCGCCTTGTGGATGGAGGAAATCTGCGCCATGGCAGCCCCGTAGCTGGGCTGTTGCATCGGCGGCAATTCGAGCCAGACGACTTCCTTCCCGGCCGCGTTGATGTCGGCCAGAAACGCATCGATCCGGTCCCGATAAGCACTGCGCCACGGGTCCGACAGCGCCTCGGCCCCGTCGAGTGCCTGCCGGTCATTGATCCCGATGGCCACCACCGCGACATCGAAGCTGTCGGCGATCACCTCGTCCTCGATCGCCGCGTTCCAGTCGAAAAAATCGTTGCGTACAAAGCCCGACGATCCGACCGCCTGCTCGCGGACCGATATTTCGGGATTGTCCGCATAGAGCCGCTCCAGCGCTCGCGCCAGATCGACGGCCAGCGAATCCCCGAACACCGCTACCCGACGCGCATTGTCCGATTTTTCCACTTCGCTGGTTTCGGGCGGCTCGGCCTGCCGGGGTTGGGGCGCAGGCTGGGCCTGGGGCCGGGGCTGCGACGTGACCGGCTCTTGCGGCTGGCTCTGCTGCTCTTCATTCCCCGAACCGAACAGCACCTCGAACAGCGTGCGCGTGCTGCGCTCCTGCGCCAAAACGCCGGACGCCGAAAGCGCGAGCACCAGAAAAACAACTATGGAACGCCACATGACCATCAGCGGTTTCTAGTCCAATTCGCAGCACCCTCAAAGCGCCACCACTTAATTATTGAACGGCACTGGCCAGCAATCGATGCGCCTCGCGGGTCACGAACCCGTCAGCGACCAACCCCGCGTCTGCCTGAAACCGCGCATAGGCTGCCTGCGTCACCGGCCCGATATTGCCGTCAACCACGCCCCCGTAATACCCCAGCCGCGCCAGCATCGTCTGGATATCGATCCGCTGCTGGCGATCGGGAAATTGCGCGCCGCGTGGCCATGAAGCAACGAACGGCCCGGCGCCCTTGAGCCTGTCGGTCAGATGGGCGACCGCCATCGCGTAGGAATCGGAGAAATTGTATCCCTTGAACACCAGATAATTGCGCGTCATCAAAAATTTCGGCCCTGCAACCCCCGCCGGAACATAAAGGAAGACCTCGATGTCCAGATCGGTGAACTCTCGCCCCGCCACCCGTGCCACGCCCCGCTCGGCGAAAAAGCCTATGGTCCGAAAAGCCTCCCGATCGGCCAGCAGATAGTCGAACCCTTCGGGCACTTCGACCTCGAACCCCCAATCGAGACCGGGCCGATAACCCAGCCCGCGCAGATAATTGGCCGATGACGCCAGCGCATCGGCAAGCGAAGTATGCGGATCGACAACGCCGTCCCCGTCCCCATCCTGCCCATATTGCAGATAGGCGGTGGGAATAAGTTGCAGATGCCCCAGCGCCCCGGCCCAGGAGCCCACAAGTCCTTCCGCCGACCCCCGCGCCTGCGCGATCGCCAGAGCAGCGATCAGTTCGGCCTCATCCTCTGCCGCCCGCCCGCGCCGCTGATGGGCAAGCGTTGCAAGAGACGGGATGATCGGCTTGATGAGCGAGCGGTTGGACAGCACCGCGCCATAATCGGATTCCATCCCCCAGATCGCCGCCAGAACGTAAGGATCGACCCCATAGCGCTGCCCTACGGCATTCAGCAATCCGCCATTGGCCGCGACCGCCGCCCGCCCGCGCGCAATCCGTCCCGATCCGATCCGGGCATCGAGATACGCCCAGATCGGCGTCACGAATTCGGGTTGCCCGGAAATCAGAGACGGGATCGAAGGGTCGGGCGTGACCGGCCCCATGACCGCGCGATAGAAATCGCGGTCTATGCCATTGGCCACGGCAACCGCTTCCATCCGGTCCTTGAACGCCCCGAAGCTCTCGACCGGCTGCGCCAGACCCGCTCCGGCCAGCCCCAACCAGACGAAAATCGCTCCGATCAGAGAATGGAGGGCCGGTCGTTGCGCGTATCGAGATATTTTTCCCATTTATAGGCCATCTCCACGATTCCGGCGAGGTCGTCATGCTTGGGCACCCAGCCCAGCGCCTTGATCCGGTCGGCCCCCGCCACGATCGAGGCCGGATCGCCCGGCCGGCGCGGCCCGTGTTCGACGGGAAAATCGATCCCCGTCACCGATTTGACGGTCGAAATCACCTCATCGACCGAAAACCCGCGCCCATAACCGCAATTGACGGTGGTGCTTTCCCCGCCATCGCGCAGATGCCCGAGCAGCAACCCATGCGCCGCAACAAGGTCGGCCACATGGATATAGTCGCGCACGCAGGTGCCATCGGGCGTAGGATAGTCATCGCCGAATACGCTCATCGTCTCGCGATGCCCCAGCGCGGTCTGCACTGCCACCTTGATCAGGTGCGTAGCGCCCGCCGTCGATTGTCCCGAGCGCATTTGGGGGTCCGCGCCCGCCACGTTGAAATAGCGCAAGACCCCATAGGTGATCGGATGGGCCGCAGCCACATCGGCCAGCATCCATTCGCTCATCAGTTTCGAGCGCCCATAGGGCGAGACCGGCGAAAGGATTGCGTCCTCGGCCACCGGCTCGAGCCCCACCATGCCATAGACTGCCGCGGTCGATGAAAAGATGAAATGCTTGACCCCGCCCGCCACCGCGGCGGCAATCAGATCGCGCGTATTGGCCGTATTGTTCTTGTAATATTTGAGCGGGTTTTTCACCGATTCCGGCACGATGATCGAACCGGCAAAATGAATGATCGAATCAATTTCGTTTTCGGCAATGATTTTCGACACCAGCTCGGCATCGGCCACATTGCCTTCAACGAGCTTGACCCGATGATCGACCAGCCAGGAAAAACCGGTGGTCAGATTGTCGAGTACCACGACGTTCTCGCCCGCATCCGCCAGATGCAGCACCATATGCGAGCCGATATATCCCGCGCCGCCCGTGACCAGTATAGCCATGATTGTCCTTAAATCCGCTTATGCCCTCGCATGCATTGCTGGCATGCAACTGTCACCACAATCTTGCATTAAGACATTGAAACTGTCTTAGTTTATGTCAAAGCAATCGCAAGGGAGTATGAAGTGGTCCAGAGAGTCCGTACAGCCGTCTTTCCTGTCGCCGGCCTTGGAACAAGGTTTCTTCCCGCCACCAAAGCCATGCCCAAGGAGATGCTGACGGTCGTCGACAAGCCGGTCATCCAGTATGCCGTCGATGAGGCCCGCGAGGCGGGCATCGAGCATTTCGTTTTCGTCACCGGCCGCAACAAGGGTGTCATCGAGGACCATTTCGACCGTCAGTTCGAGCTCGAGGCAACGCTCGAGGCGCGCGGCAAGACCGAAGCCCTCGAACAGCTCCGCCGCGACCTGCCCAAGGCGGGCCAGTCGAGCTTCACCCGCCAGCAGGAACCGCTCGGCCTCGGCCATGCCGTATGGTGCGCCCGCGACATCGTCGGGCGCGAACCCTTCGCGCTCTTGTTGCCCGACATGATCTTCAAATCCTCTCCCGGCGTGCTCAAGCAGATGATGGACGCTTATGAAGAAACGGGCGGCAACATTATCGCGGTCGAGGAGTGTGCGCCCGAAGACGTCTCTTCCTATGGCGTCGTCGCCCGTGGCGAAGGCCCCGACAGCGGGTTCGCCATCACCGGCATGGTCGAAAAGCCCAAGCCCGAGGATGCGCCCTCAAACCTCATCATTTCGGGCCGCTACATCCTTCAGCCGGAAATCTTTTCCCTGCTGGGCGAGCAGACCGTGGGCACGGGCGGTGAAATCCAGATCACCGACGCCATGCACTACCTCATGGACCGCCAGCCCTTCATCGGCGTCAAATACGATGGACAGGTTTTCGATTGCGGCTCCAAGATCGGATTCCTGACCGCCAATGTCGCCTTCGCGCTCGACCGGCCCGATATTGCCGATGCGTTCTTGAGCGAACTCAAGACCCTGACCGGCGACACCCCGATCAGTATTGAAGACTGACGCCGCCGCTGATCCGGTGCTCGTCGCGGCTGGCAATCGCCGCGGCGGGGTCCTCGCGCAATCCATAATCATAGTCGAGAGTTGCACTGGTGTGCTGGCTGACCGTGAAATCGGCGCCAAGCCCCGCCGAATAGCTCCGGCTGGTCGCCGAGCCGTCCTCGGGCACTGCCCATTGCGCACCCGCCGATGCCCGCAGGGCGAGCCATGAATTGGCCCTGTGCCGGGCTTCAAGTGTCACCCCATAGGTCGCGCTAGCGCCAGAGTCGCCTTGCCCCGGAGCCAGTTCGGTATCGAGGCTCGCCATGAACTCGGTGGTTGTCGTGGGGCGATAGCCGACCGAAACGCCATAGAGCCATGTCTGCGCTTCGGGGATGGCATCGGCGTCAAACATCCGCCAGCCCGAGCCAATGGACGCCTCCAGCGTCACGACGTCGGACCAGTTTGTCGTGATGCCGCCACGCAGCTCGAAATCGTCGCCTGAGCGGCTGGCGCCCAGATCGGGATCGACCCCGTCGAACTCGGTCCGTCCCACAGCCCCCTGGCCGAACACCCCGACTATCGGGGTCAATTCATACGCCACCCTGAGCTCGCCGCCATAGCGGGTTGCGCCTTCATGGCTGTTGTCGATCACCGTGCCATCGGCCTGCAAGGCCTCGCCAACCCAGTCGCGCGCGATGTCACCGGCCCCGCTTACGGTAAAATTGCCGAACCGATGCGTGTAGCCGAGCCCGGCAGTACCCGAGACCGAAACCGGCGCGCTGGCCAGATCCGCCTCATCGGCACTTAAGCCGTCCGGCGCATCCTGGGACAGCGCAAGGTCGGCATTGAACGCCAGCCCCGCCGACGGTGAAAGCCTATGGACGACATCGGCCGACACATTAGCCGCGCCGACGCGCGCATCATCCGATTGCGGCGCAACCAGCGTCGCCGACGCGTTCAGCGCCAGATCGGTCGTCCCGCCGGAACGGGAATAGGAAACCGAGGGGATCGTCAGCATTTCAAACCGTTCGGTCGCCCCGCTGCGCACATAGGCGCCCCGCAGGGCAATTCCGTATCCCAGTTCGCCCCAATCGGCCGTATCGACCGGAGCCGCCACGGCAGGTTGCACCGGTTCCGAAGCGGGCGCCGCCTCTGGTGGCGCCGCGACAGCCGCACTGGTGGCAGGCTCGGGAGTTGAAAGCGGCAAGGGCGCGGCGGGCAAGGTGAAAGGCACGGCCAGATCAGGGGCGGGAAACTGACACAACGTCCCCGGCCGGCACCCCACGCCCAGCGACCCGCGCAACAGATCGGGATTGTCGGTCCCCGACCCGTCCCCTTGGGCAAGCGTCATTGAGGCACCAGCCAAAGCACCGGCACCCGCAAGGGTCAGGACGAGAATTGTTCGAGCACCAAAGGTCAATTTCACGGTTCCGGAAATTATGACCGGAGGCTTTCAACTTATGGTTAAGAAAGCTTTACCGGTGCTCACATTTCCTCGCATCCAAGGTCATCAAATTTGAAGCGGTTAAGGCCTTGGTATGACCTGCTTCCTATAGTGTCCCCATATTTGGACCTCGCGACCTGGCCCATCTTGGGCCATGGAGTTTTTGGCATGGATCTCGCCACGATTTTGGGCATCATCGCTGGTGCCGCCGTTATTGCTTTTGCCATTTTCATGGGCGGATCGTTTTCCGCGTTTGTCGATATCCCCTCGATTTTCATCGTCATCGGTGGCGGGTTCGCCGCCACACTGATCCGCTTTCCCCTCGCCGGAGTGGGTCAGGCCCTGGTCACCGGCGGGCGCGTCGCCTTCACCCACAAGAAGGTCGAGCCGCGCGAGTTGATCGAAAAGATTGCCCGGATGGGCGACATCGCGCGCCGCCAGGGCCCACTCGGCCTCGAAGGCATGGACTTCGACGAGCCCAATCTGCGTAAGGGCGCGCAATACATTGCCGACGCCTACGATCCCGATTTCATCCGCGAATCCATGGAACTCGAGCGCGACCAGTATCTCTCCCGGCTGAGCGAGGGCCAGCGCGTCTTCAAATCGCTCGGCGATGCCGCGCCGGCCTTCGGGATGATCGGCACGCTTGTCGGGCTCGTCCAGATGCTCGGGAGCATGGACGATCCCTCTGCGATCGGGCCGGCCATGGCGGTCGCGCTGCTGACCACGCTCTACGGCGCGATCATCGCCAATCTGGTGTGCCTGCCGATATCCGACAAACTGCTCGCCAAATTCAGCGTCGAGGAGATCAACCAGACACTCATCATCGATGGCATCATGTCCATCCGCGATGGCAAGAGCCCCAACCTGATTCGTGAAATGCTGGTTGCCTACCTGCCCGAACAGCAGCGCGAAGCCGACGAATCCCAGCTCAGGGCAGCCGCCTGACCATGGCACGCGCGAGCGCCGCAGCGCGCAAGAAGGACAACAAGTCCGAGGTCCCCGAATGGCTGGTGACCTTTGCCGATTTGATGTCGATCCTTGTCTGCTTTTTCGTGCTCATCATTTCGTTCTCCATCCAGGACGAGCGAAAGCTCCAGATCGTGGCCGGCTCGATGCGCGATGCGTTCGGGTTTTCCCAAACCATTGCCCGCGCCGGTGTGATCGAGCGCGAAGGCACGCCCCAGCGCGACTTTCTCAAGCTCGTGACCCAGGAACCAGACCAGAGCGACAGCCAGTTCGAAACCCAGGACCACGACGAAGCCGCCCAGCAGGGCCCCGAAGCGCAGACTTTCGAGCTTGAGCGCGCCGAACTCGAAACCCCAAGGCGCTTTTCGCTCGCCGCCGCCAGCATCGAGCAGGCCTGGCGCGAGAACCCGGTCATTACCGACATCACAGACAATCTCATTCTCGAGGAAACCGAGGAAGGGCTCAACATCCTGATCGCCGATCAGGAGGGGCGGCCCATGTTCGCCGAGGGGTCGCGATATCCCTTCGAGCACACACGCCAGGCATTGGCCACCATTGCCCCGGCCCTCCAGCGCCTGCCCAACCAGATCCGGATTTCCGGCCACACCGCCGCCGGGATTTCTTATGTCGATCCCGAATATGGGGCTTGGGAGCTCTCGTTTGACCGCGCCAACGTGTCCCGGCAGATCCTCGAGGAATTCGGCCTGTCGGCATCGCGGATCAAGGCGGTGGTGGGCCGGGCCGAAACCGATCCCTATTTCGCCAACGATCCCTATCTGGCTGCCAATCAGCGCATCAAGATCACAGTGCTCAACGAGGAACCGCCCGTTCCTGCCCAATGGGCGCCCTGAACCAGGTTCAGCCCACGGCTTCGACCTCGAGCAATCCGCCCCGCGCGCCTGTAATGCGCACATGCGATCCCGCCGGAAGCTCGGGACCTGACACCCGCCACAGCGTATCGTCGATCCGCACGCGCCCCACCCCGTCACTGATCGCTTCGACAAGCGCGGTTTCACGCCCCAGCAGCCGGGCGGTCCGGGCATTGATCAGCGGATCTTCGCTCGGCGGCGTATCGCCGTGGCGACGGCGCGAATAGGCCAGCCAGCTTGCGACCAGCACCACCGAGAGAACGCCGAACAGCCCCCATTGGATCGGCCAGCCAATCCCGATCTGGAACACCGTCAAACCGGTCAGAAGCGCCGCCCCGCCCAGCCACACCATGAAAACGCCGGGAACGAGAAGTTCGACCCCGAGCAGCACGAGCCCGAAGACCAGCCACGCCCAGCCCGCATTGTCTCCAATCAGCGCGATAAGATCCATGGCCTTAGCTTTCGCCGCGCGTGGCGGGTGGGCGCCCCGGTGCGTTGCGCCGTGGCGCTTCACCCCCGAATGCCTCGCGGGCGATCTCGGCAACACCACCCAGCGCGCCGATGACATTGGCGGCTTCCAGCGGCAGCATCAGCACCTTCTGGTTGGGCGCCGAGGCAATTTTTTCGAGCGCCTTGACGTAGTTGTTGGCGACAAAATAATTGATGGCCTGCACATCGCCCTTGGCAATCGCTTCGGAAACCATCTCGGTCGCCTTGGCCTCGGCCTCAGCCGACCGCTCGCGCGCCTCGGCATCGCGAAACGCGGCTTCGCGCCGGCCTTCAGCTTCGAGCACCTGGGCCTGCTTTTCACCCTCGGCCTTGAGAATTTGCGCCTGGCGCTGCCCTTCGGCCTCGAGGATCACGGCGCGCCGGTCGCGCTCCGCCTTCATCTGACGGCCCATGGCATCGACAAGATCGCGCGGCGGCTCGATGTCCTTGATCTCGATGCGCGTGATCTTGACGCCCCAGGGCGCCACCGCCGCATCGACCACCCGGAGCACGCGCGAATTGATCTCGTCGCGGTTTGACAGCAATTCGTCCAGATCGAGCGAGCCCATCACCGAGCGGATGTTGGTCATGGTCAGATTGAGCACGCCCTGTTCGAGATTGGAAATCTCATAGGCCGCCTGCGCCGCATCCAGGACCTGGTAGAACGTCACCCCGTCCGCCGTGATCGAGGCGTTGTCGCGCGTGATGACTTCCTGGTGCGGCACATCGAGCACCTGCTCCATCATGTTGAGCTTGCGCCCGATGCCGTCGATGAACGGAATGATGATGTTGAGCCCCGGCTTGAGCGTCCGCGTATAACGCCCGAACCGCTCGACCGTGTAATTGTGCCCCTGCGGCACGGTCTTGACCCCGGCCAGCAAAACCATCACGGCCAGAATGCCGATGACGATAAGAACTATCGAAAACCCGTCCATAATTCAGCCTTCCCACTTGCCCGACTCGAAAGGCCGGTCCCACGGCAAGGACTTTACGGTCGGGTCAGAGCGCTGACAATCGCGAGGTTGCCGCCTAGAGCCAGCCCGACAACTCGCGACGCACGACCCCTTCGATCATCGCCATGCCGTCCGGCGTATCGTTGAGGCACGGAATATAGGCGTAGCGCTCGCCCCCCGCATGCATGAATTCCTCCTCGCCCCCGATGGCGATTTCCTCGAGGGTTTCGATGCAATCGGCCGAAAAGGCCGGCGCGAGAATGGCAACCTTCTTGATCCCCTTGCCCGGCAGTTCCTTGAGCGTCTGGTCGGTATAGGGCTGAAGCCATTCGGTGGGTCCGAACCGACTCTGGAAGGTCAGCATGATCTTGTCTTTCGGCCAGCCGAGCTTTTCGCGCACCAGCCGCGTCGTCTTGTGGCACTGGCAATGATAGGGGTCGCCCTTGTCGAGATAGGTTTTGGGCATGCCGTGATAGGAGGTGATCACCAGATCGGGTTCGAAATCGAGCTTTTCGACCCCTTCCCTGATCGATCGGGCCAGCGTTTCGACATAGATGTCGTCCCCGAAATAGGCCGGGACGGTGCGCACGGCGGGCTGCCAGCGCATATTGGCCAGCGCCCGGAAGGCCTGATCATTGGCCGTGGCGGTCGTGGTTGCCGAATATTGCGGGTAGAGCGGAAACAGCAATATCTTGTCGCACCCCTGCTCCTGGAGCTTGCCGATAGCGCTTTCGGTCGAGGGATTGCCGTAGCGCATCCCGTATTCGACGATCACCCCGTCCGCAGCCATGGCCTGCTGGAGTTTTTCGGCCTGCCCGCGGGTGATCACCCGCAGCGGGCTTTCATCGGTCCGCTTGTCCCAGATCTTGGCGTAATTGGCCCCGGTCTTTTGCGGCCGGAACGTCAAAATGCCCAGATTGAGGATCGGCCACCACAGCCATTTGGGCGTCTCGATCACGCGCGGATCGGAAAGAAATTCCTTGAGATAGCGCCGTACGCTCCAGTAATCGGTTCCGTCGGGCGTCCCCAGATTGAGCAGCAAAACGCCGATTTTGCGCGGTTTGACGGGCGGATGATCGGGCGGCAGATGAGCGTTCATCGGGATCCTGAGAGGTGCGGATTGTGAGGTCTTTGTTCTTGTTGACGGGCACAATAGCGCCAAAGCCTGCCGGGGCAACACTTTGGCGAAAAGATGCGGCCATTTGCCCGCTCAATACGCGCCTTTGGTCCACCTAGATCGTCGCAAACAGCAAGATCATGCCAAACGCCATGACCAGCAGCGCACCAGCCATCTCCAGCCACCAGACCACCGATTCGCCCGCAGCGCCATGCCCGGTCAGCCGCAGGGCGCCGCCCTTGAGATAGACCGCAGCCGAAGCCAGCACCGCCACCGTTATCGCCGTTCCCAGACCCATGAGGAACGTCGCAGCGATTCCGGCGGCCAGAACATTCTGGCTCAACGCAAAGACCAGCACCACCAGCGCGCCCGAACACGGACGCAGACCGACCGAAACGACAACCCCAAGCGATTCCTTCCACCCGCCCCGCGCCTGCTGCGGCGTCACCACATGGTGGTCGCATGTGTGGTCGTCATGGTCGTGGTGATGGCCATGCGAATTGCCATGCGCGTGATGGTGTTTGTGGGGAAACACCAGCTTGCGCGCCGCCAGCCACGCCCCGAGCAGCGCCACCATCCCATAGGAGATGATTTCCATCCACCACGCCGCCCGGCTCATGGCCATCGAGGTCAGTTGCAACACGCTCGCGGCAACCACAACGAACGCCACCGCCACCGCCGATTGCATCATGGCGGCAAGAAAGCTCAGAACGATCCCGCGCCGCAACTGGCGTTCATTGGCCAGCACATAGGACGAGATCACCACCTTGCCATGCCCCGGTCCGGCGGCATGGAAGATGCCATAGAGAAAACTCAAGCCCCCCAGCAGCCAGAAGGCGTTCCCATCGGTCCGCAATGCACCCAGCGCCGACGTCATCGTCCCGTAAAAGCGCCGCTGCTGCTGGCTGACCCAGCCGAAAAACCCGCCCTGCGTGGGGACCAGCGAAGTCTCGGGCGGGGGCGCGGAAAACGGCGATGCCGGCCGCTGGGCCGTCGCCTCGCCGATCGCAT
>NZ_CAXAXY010000095.1:0-11234 GCF_963972885.1 uncultured Pelagibacterium sp.
CGAGGCGATGAGCCCGGGCCATCACGATATGGTGCTGGCGATCACCAGTCATGTGCCGCATCTGGTGGCCTACAATATCGTGGGGACCGTCGACGATCTCGAACAGGACACCAAATCGGAAGTCATCAAGTTTTCCGCGTCCGGGTTTCGCGATTTTACCCGCATCGCGGCGTCCGATCCGGTGATGTGGCGCGACGTGTTTCTGACCAATCGCGACGCGGTGCTCGAAATGCTGGGGCGGTTTTTAGAAGACCTTTCGGTGCTTCAGCGCGCGGTGCGGGTCGGGGATGGCGAGGCGCTGGAAACGCTCTTTACCCGCACGCGGGCGGTGCGCCGCTCGATCATTGCCGCCGGGCAGGAAACCGAAGCGCCCGATTTCGGCCGTCCGCATGGGGATCCAAAGCCTTCCGAGCCGGCTTCAGAATAGCGGCGGCAGGCTGGCGACGGGGATGATGCCGACAACGACGGTGCCGTCATTGACCCGCAGGGTCTGACGCGAGACGCCGTCTTCGCCGGGGCTGCCGAGCACGATCTGGGCTACGGACGGGTCGCCGACAAGAGCGGCGATGCGATCGGCAACGCCCTGGGAGGCGATGTCGAGATTGCCGTTGACCAGCCCGGCATCGGTGAGGTTGGCGGCCCCTTGGGCGGTCAGCGAAAGCCCGTCGGCGCTTGCCTCAATGCCGCGCAGGACCAGTTCGCCTCCCAGTGCCTGCCAGAAGCCGAGCACCTGCGGGTCGCCCCAGAGCGCGGGATCGGGCAGGCCGGACAGGCGGGCATCGATGACGAGGCTGCCGTTGGCGATGTCGTTGTCTTGGCTCGTGACATCCTCGAGCGTGGCGTAGGCGTCGAACACGGTGCCGGTTCCCGGCGGGGCATCGGCGGGCGTGGCGTCGAGCAGGTGGAATTCGCCATGGGTGGCGGTACCGATGATTGTTTCCCCGATCAGCATGTCGGCATAGACCAGATCGTCGGCCAGGGCCGAGAAGCGCTCGATCATGGCGTTATCGAGCCGCAGGCTGGCGTGCATGTTCGACCAGCGCACCTCCTGGGTGGCGCCGGTGAACGCATCGGTGATCTTTGCGGGTCCGGTGGCGAAGAGCTGAATGTGGGTGGGGGTGTAAAACAGCGCCGTGCCGGTGATGGCGGCCAGTTCGATGGTCATATCCCCGGAGGTGATCTGCGCATCTGTGCAGCGGGGCGAAAACGAAAAGGGTGCGCCGCCCACATCGAGCCGGTCGCAGACCAGGCGCGGCTGGGTGATGCCATCGGCCTGGGCCAGATACAAAATTTCCCCACGGACCTGCCCGGCGATATAGAACCAGCCACCCATCCACAGAACCGAGACGGCGACGACGGCGACGATCATTATGACAAAGCGCTTCATAGGCGCTTCATATAGGGTTCGCGCGTGGCCGTCATGAGGCAATTGCGCCCTGGCTGCCGATGAGTGGGTCGCGGCCATCTTGCGCGCCGGGAATGCGCGTGCCAAACCTTGACCCATGTCAATGCCTTCTCAACCATCCTCGCGCTGGGTCTTCGGTTACGGATCGCTGATCTGGCGGCCCGGTTTCGTGTTCGAGCGCGCCGAGCGGGCCTTATTGCGTGGCGTGCATCGGCGGCTGTGCATCTATTCGCACCTGCATCGGGGGACAGCGGAGCGGCCGGGACTTGTGTTCGGGCTCGAGCGCGGCGGGGCGTGCGTGGGGATGGCGTTCAAGATCGCCGAGAGCGACTGGGACGAGGTGCGCGACTATCTGCGGGCGCGCGAGCAGGTGACCATGGTGTATGTGGAAACCCATCGTCCGGCCAAGCTGGCCAATGGCGAGATCGTGGAAACCCTCACTTTCGTTGCCGATCCTCATCATCCCCAATATGCCGGGCGGCTTTCGCTCGAAGAGCAGTTCGCGCTGGTCGATGGCGCGGTGGGGGAGGCCGGATCCAATATCGAGTATGTGATCAACACCGCCCGGCACCTCAAAGAAATGGGGATAGCCGACCGGCAGGTGCAGGCGCTCGCGGCGATGATTGCCAGCAAGCACGCGCCGGCCGAAAACCAGTCGGCGGCCGGGTGAGAGGCGCCCCTTAAAAAGCCCGGGATCGGACAATAATGATGATTTTTGCCGCAATTGCGTGCACAGTGAACCAACAATCGAATCCGAAGCATTGCGGGGGATGCAGCGGTTCAGTCGCAAAATACGGCCGCCCTGGGGTGGCCCGGTTCAGAGGCCGAATTTGCTCAGACGTTTGCTCGTGACGACACTTCTCATGGCCGTGCCGGGCGTTGCGCCTGCCCTTTCCCAAAGCTGCGATGCGCTGGAGGCCGGGCCTTCGGGCCGGGTGGTCTCGATTTCGGACGGCGATACGTTCGATCTCGAGGGCGGGCTGACCGTGCGGCTGGTCGGCATTCAGGCGCCCAAGCTGCCGCTGGGGCGCGAGGGTTTCGAGGCCTGGCCGCTGGGCGATGAAGCCAAAGCGGCGATCGACGAGCTGGTGATGGGGCACGAGGTTTCGCTCTATTATGGCGGAGAGAATCGCGATCGGCACGGACGGGCGCTGGCTCATGTGATGGTCGAGCGCGACGGGGAAACCGTCTGGGTGCAGGCCGAAATGCTGCGCCGGGGCCTGGCGCGGGTCTATTCGTTTCCCGACAACCGCTCGTGCCTGGATGTCCTTTATGCCGCCGAGGCGCAGGGGCGGGCCGACCGGCTGGGTATCTGGCGCGATCCCTATTATGGGGTTCGTAACGGCGCCGATCCGGGGGCGCTGCTCGATCGGGTCGGCGGGTATGAACTTGTGGAAGGTCGGGTGCTCAACGCAGAGCGCGTTGGAAACCGAGTCTATCTCAATTTCGGGCGCGTGTGGCGCGAAGATTTTACCGCGGTGATCGAAGAGGCGGGATTGCGGGTTTTCGAGCAAGCGGGTATCGATCCGCTCGGCCTGGACAATAGCGTGATCCGGGTGCGCGGCTGGATCGAGAGCGCTGATGGACCGCGCATCGATGTCACCCATCCCGAACAGATCGAGGTTCTGGCAAGACCATGAACGAGAGGACCTTCACACGTCGCGCCTTTCTGTCGGGCACGGGCCTTGTGCTCGTTTCCGCGGTCGCGGGTTGTTCAGGACTGCTGGGCGGGTCGGATATCGCCACGCGCCAGACGGGCGGTTCGGCGCCGGCGGTGCCGGCCGGAACGGACCCCGAAGATGCGGTGATCGGGCTGCGCGAGCACCCACGCATCATCGCTTCATATGGCGGGGTTTACGAGCACCGCGCGACCGAGCTGATGCTGGCGCGCATGGTCTCGAAACTTCTGGCGGCAGCGGGCCAGCCGGCCACCCAGTTCACGATCACCATTCTCGATTCCTCGGAAGTGAACGCCTTTGCCTTGCCGGGCGGGTTCATCTATGTGACGCGCGGCATTCTGGCGCTGGCCAACGACATGAGCGAATTGGCGGCGGTGATCGCCCACGAGATCGCCCATGTGACCCTGCGTCATGCGCGGGCCCGCTCCGCGCGGGTGCGCACCACCGAAATCGTCGACCGGGTGATTGCCGGGGTTCTGGGCGGGGTGATCGATGCCAATGCGACCGCCGAGCGCTCGGCGCAGAACCTTGCCGCGTTCTCCCAGAACCAGGAACTCGAAGCCGACCGCGAGGGCATCAAGATCGCGGCGCGCGCCGGTTACGATCCCCATGCGGCGGCGCGGTTTCTGACCGCCATGGGACGGTTCGCGCAGTTTGTCAGCGCCGCTAACGGGGGCGAGGACTTCCTGTCCACCCATCCCTCGACGCCAGACCGTATCCAGCGGGCGATCGATGAAGCGCGCAATTACGGCGAACCAGGCGTGGGGATCACCGACCGGCAGGGGTATCTTGCGGCGGTGGACGGGATCACCTTCGGGGATTCGGGCAAGCAGGGGACGATTGTCGGGCAGCGTTATATCTCGCCGCAATACGGGCTGACCTTCACCGTGCCGTCCGACTACGGCTTGCAGATGTCCAACCAGGCCGTTGTCGCCGTGGCGGGTGATGGGGCGGCGCTGCGGTTCGACAGCGCGCAGGTGCCCGCTTCGACATCGCTTGCCGACTATCTGCGCTCGGGGTGGATTGCCGGACTGCAGCCCGAAACGGTGACCACGCGCACCATCAACGGCATCGAGACGGCGACGGGCCGGGCCCAGACCGAGGAATGGTTTTTCGATGTGACGGTGGCGCGGGTCGACGATGGTGTGTTCCGGTTCATCTTTGCCGGACGCGCCGACACGAGCGCGTTCCGCCGGGCGGCGCAGCAGACGGTCGAGAGCCTGCGGCGCACCCAGCAGAGCGACCTCGCGGCAATTCGGACCATCAAGCTGGGGCTGGTGCGGGCGGGCGGCAGCGACAATGCCGACACGCTGGCCCAGCGCATGGGCCAGCTCAACCGCGGGCGCGAGCTTTTTCTGGTGCTCAACAATCTGCTGCCGGGCGATCCGGTGGAGGCGGGCGCATCCTACAAGGTCGTACGGGTGGATTGAGGCGGGCCGGTCAGCCCCAAGCGCTGGTCCCACCCCGACCGCTTCCCCGGTGAAAAATCCGGTTCCATACCAACCCTGAGGCGTTCGCCTGTATGGGCACAAACAAAAAAGGCCGGTCGCTGGGACCGGCCTTTTTGCATTGATTGAGAGCGCGGCTTACGCTGCGGCTTCCTCGGTATCGGCTGCGTCGGACTTGCCCCGACGCGGGCTTTTGGCGAGGTTCTTGGTGATGAGCTTGACCGCTTCGGTCAGCGTGATCTTGTTGACCGAGGCGATTTCGCGGCTCATGCGGTCCATGGCCTGCTCGAAGAGCTGGCGTTCGGAATAGGACTGCTCGGGCTGCTCTTCGGACCGGTAAAGGTCGCGGACCACCTCGGAGATCGCGATGAGATCGCCCGAATTGATCTTGGCCTCGTATTCCTGCGCGCGGCGGCTCCACATGGTGCGCTTGACGCGGGCGCGGCCGGTGACGGTCTCGAGCGCCTTGGTGACTTCTTCGGGTTCGGCCAGCTTGCGCATGCCCACGGAATTGATCTTGGCAACGGGCACGCGGAGCGTCAGCTTGTCCTGTTCGAAACCGATGACGAACAGTTCGAGAGAAAGTCCTGCAACTTCCTGTTCCTCGATGGACTGGATGAGGCCAACACCATGGGCGGGGTAAACGACATACTCGCCGGTCTTGAAGCCCGCACGCTGCGTGGTCTTTTTAGTTGCCATATTGGCTACTCCTGTTGACGCCTTGTTCCGTTCGGCATTCAGGCGAACGCTGAACGGACCCAATTCTTGTTTGTCGCGGACGCGCTCATTGCGGCAGACGCATCTCGCTTCAGCTTCCTGATCCTTTGGGAGGATCATTTTTCAGTCGCACAGCACTCCCGGCCGGTTCCGCTGGTTTCCGGTCAGTTGGACTTGGTTTTTTGGCTTGTTTCACAAAAAAGTGCCCTTCGGGGCACAGGTTAGCGTGAGGGCTGATGCAACTGGTTGTGGGAACAATACCACAGTTTGATGACAAAATCAAAAGTTACGAATCAACCGGCGCGCGGGCCTATTGCGATGCCGTGCGGCGCGCAATCGCATATGGTGGGCGCGGGTGTGATTTTCAATACCACCGGCAGTTGACCGCCCTAAACCGGCCACAGCCGATTTGCGCGCACGCCGGTCAGGGCCAGGGGTAGTCGGCCGTTTCGATGCCCAGGGCCTCGAGAAGGGCGACCACTTCGCGGCGGTTTTCGACGACATCGGGGATGGGGATGGCGCGGCGCGCGGTCACTTCGGCCTGCGTGAAGGGCTCGTAGGGCTCGGGCAGGGAATCTCCGGCCCAGGTTTTCATGACATAGTTCATGACCGCGGCGATCTCGGCGTCCGAAAGGCCCGATCCGGCGACGCCGGGCACGTGCATGAGATAGGTGCGGCCCTCGTCGATGCCGGCAAAGGCGCCGACCATGCCGTTGAAATCGAATATTCCCGCGGAAGGCGCCCCCGCGCCGCTCATGCCGTGACAGCCGGCACAGCGCAGCACATAATTGGTGTGAGGGGTCTTGTCCTGGGCAAATCCCGGCGCCGCAAAAAGCAGCGTCGGGAGCAGGGTCAGGGTGGCAATCCTGATCACTCGGCCAGGCCCACGACGACGGCAACGGTGCAGTGATAGCCCTTGGACGCGTTGGCCATGCACCAGTTGATGTCGTTATAGAGCCCCATGCGATAACCGGGGCGCTCGCCTTCCGAGGTAAAGCAGAACGAGCCCGAGCAGGACGCCTTGCCGCAGCAATCATTGTAGGAAACGAGGTAGTCACGGCCATCATTGGGGTTGGCGCAGGTGCCCACCCAGGCGACCGAGGAGGTTTCCGAGCCTGGCGGGCACTGGTCGATGGCGCCGCCGCAATCATTGCACAGATTGCCGTCCAGTGCGCAGTAGCGCCAGTATTCGCAGGCGGTCTGGTCGCCATCGGTGGACGCGCCCTCCTGACCGAAGGCCATGCCGAAATTGCGGTCATAGGGCAGCATGGGCAACATGGTGCCGCCCACGACACCGCCGACAACAGCAGCGCCGGCCCTTGAGAGGAAATTGCGCCGGCCGGTCTGCTGGGCGACCTGGCGGGCGGAGTTTTCGGCCCGTTTGTCCATCCAGGCCAGAAGAGAGTCGATCAAACCATTCATATCTAGTGCTCCCTTAAGCGCGTTCAGTTGGTGGCCGGAATTGGGGCGTCGAGGTAGTTCTGGATCGAGCCGACGCCCATTTCGGAGGCGTTGAACAGGCTCTCGAGCTGCTCGCGATTGTTGATCAGGCCCTTGGCCTTGATGGTGCCGTGCTCATCGAAGAGCACTGCGAAGGGCAGGCGCGAAACGCGGTAGGCAAGGCCGAGCTCGGTGGACACCACATAGGGGAAGTCCGAGAGCCTGGCGGTGTCGATAAAGCGTTTGTGCTTATCCGGTTCGCCATCGCTGGCCAGCACCACATCGAGCCATTTGCCCTCGTCGGATTTGACCGAGCGCAGGATGGGCAGGAGCTTTTTGCAGACCGGGCAGGTGGGCGAGACGAAAAAGACCAGCGTGGAGCGGTTCGGCTTGGGGCCGATTGTGACCGCGCCGCCATTGAGATTGGGCAGGGTATAGACCGGCGTCGTGTCGCCGATCTTGGGGCCCGAATCGTTGACCAGGGCGCCCATGGGCGAAACGCGTTCGAACAGCACCCCGATCTGGCGGGCGAGGGCGAAGATAACGACGATCAGGGCGAGAACGATTACCCAGAGAACGCCGACGGCAAAAATCAGTGCATTCATGTCATCCATCCAAAAATTGGCCGCTCAGCGCTTGAGAGAAAAGCGCGCGGCGTTGGCCAGAAGCTGTTCGACAGCGATAAAGCCCAGCCAGAGCGTGAACCCGGCTCCGATCGCGGCGATGGCGCCTTCGAGATTGAGGGTGATGGGGGCGAACAGCGCGCTGGCCACCAGAGCGGCGATGGCGATGTTGCGCCCGATCAGCGACCAGGACAGCGGTTGGGCCGCCCCGCCGCATCCGCATTCGATGCGGTCCCGCCCCCGGCGCAGATTGATCGCCATGCCGCCGGCATAGCCAAGCAGCAGAGCCATGGCGATCAGGGCACCGAAGGGTGCTCCGCCGGGGAGGAGGAAGGCGAGCACGACCGCCGTTTCAGCGGCGACGATGGCCGCCGAAACGGGCCGCACCATCGGCTCGGGCACCAATTGATAATCAGCGACAAAGCCGGTGAACTCGGTAAAGTCGGCCAGCTTGTGCCATGCGGCGCGGGCAAAGAGCAGCGCGGTAAAGGCGCCCGCCGTGCCCGCGAGCAGGGTCATGAATTCGGCGCTGCTCATGGGGCCACCGAAACCAGGGTTGCCCAGCCGCGCGAGTCGGTGGACGCTTCGTGCTTGAGGACGTATTTGGCCTCGGGGTCGGACGAGAAGATTTCCAGCGTCGCTTCGTGCTCGTTGACGGCATAGAGCGTGGGTGCCTCTTCGTCGGTGGCGGAAAGGGAAATGACGCCTTCGACATGGGTGCGGTAGAGGACGGTATCCTCGGACACGTCATAGGCCCAGATTTCCTCGGACGCATTCTTGTGGGAACCGTCGTAGGGCTCGGAATGCATGGTCACGAAAAGGATGTCGGCGGCGGGGCTGTAGGCGAACAGGTCGTATCCGCCGGGCGCCCAGGCATCCTCGACATCGTCGGTGATCGAGACGGTGTCGAGCAGGGCGACGCTTTCGCCACTGTCATCGAGCGTGATCAGGTCGCCATTGTAGGTGATGAAGGCCAGGGCCTCTCCGACGCGCTTGCCGGGGATGAAGATGGGGTTCTCATCGGGATCGAAAACGGCTTCGGAGACCGAGCGGGTCGCTTCGCCGCCGTCGGCGCCCAGAGCGAAGCTGGCAAAACTGCCATCGCCGCAGGCCGTGGAAAAGCCATAGCCTTGGAGGGTGGGATAGATGCCGAAACAGCCCGGTGTCGGCACTTCCTGGATCACTTCGCCGGCCTCGACATCGACCACGGTGACCGATGTGGCGGGGGTGGCGTTCTGGACATAAACCAGTTTGCCGTCGGCGCTCATGGCCAGATAAGGCGTGTAGGCGGCGACCATGGCCGCCTTGGCGGGCAGCGCGATTTCCGAGGTGATCGAGAGGGTCGCGACGTCGTAGATTTCGAGCACATGCTCGATATCGCCATGGGTGATGCGGGTCATGTAGGTGGACTGGCCATAGGCCGTTGTTCCATCCGGGGAGATCAGCATCTGGCCCATCAGGCCGGCGGTCATGTTGCCCTTGTAGGTCAAATCCTCGGCCGACCAGACCTGGATCTGGCTGGCACCGTCCCAGGATTGGGCGTTTGAGAAAATATTGGGGCCGGGATCGATCGCTTCCTTGACCGTCAGGGTCTCGGGGGCGATCGGCTCTGGCGCATCGGCGTTTTCCTGCGCGAATGCAGGAAGCGTCAGAGCGGTGCCGAGCGCCAGCGCCAGAAGGTAGGGTTGGCTTACCATGCGGGTCTCCATCGCGTTTGATGGACAAAGCTTAGGCGGGCTCCGAGCGAGCGCGCTATCCAGTTTGACTCCGATTGTTGCGTAAATTTTAGGCATATAAATTCGTTGACCAATTTGCGGGCGGTTGGCTAGCATGGCGCCGGATCAATCTTCTGGTCGCCTCGTATGCTTGCCTTTCATCATGCCGATTATTCCGACGCCTTCGAGCAGGAAACCGGGCTCGTGGGCTGGTCGCAGCACTACGACCAGCTTGGCCGCGGCCGGTATTGGGGCAGTATCGACACGCTGGCGCTGGCGGGCATGACGATCTACCGCGAGCGGATCGGGGTGCCGATTCTTCAGGAATCGGCCGGGCCCAAAGGTCGGGTGCTGTTTGCCATCCCGCTGGGGGCGGATGGGAGCTGGCGGGTGGAGGCCAGTGCGCTGGCCAGCGGCTCGCTGATGATCGCGCCGGGCGGGCAGGAGGTGGTGATCGTGGGGAGCGAGCCGTCCGATCTGTTGATCGTCAGCATCGAAGCCGAATTGCTCCAAGCGCATTTGCCCGAGATGGATTTCTCGACGCCGGCCATGCTCGAGCGATGCGTGCAGGTGCAAGGACTTGCCGGCTGGCTGTTGTCGCTGCTCGATGCGCATGGCAGCGGGTGCGCTCCGTCAGGGCCGCATTATGACCAGGTGCTCAGGGGGTTGCTGCTCGACCGTCTGGTGGGAATGGCCGGCAACGCCAAAGGCGCGGCTCTGTTGTTCCGACCGGCCGTCGCGAGCGATTATCGGCGGGTTCGCGATTATATCGCAGCACAGGCCGGCGAGCCGCTATCGGTTGGCGACATGGCCGAGGCCATCGGGATGGAGCCGGCGCAATTGCGCGTGCTGTTCAGACACGTCACCGGACTGTCGCCAAGCGAATGGATCATGCTGCGGCGTCTCGATGCGGTGCGGCGGGAATTGTCGAATGGCGTGGAGGCAGGACGGACCGTCTCGGACGTGGCGATGAACTGGGGGTTCTGGCATCTGGGCCGGTTTGCCCAGTATTATGCCGCCAAGTTCGGTGAGGCGCCGTCCGAGACGCTGATGCGGAGCCGGGCCGTCTGAGTCTGGATCAGTCGCCTTCGCCGGGTTCTTCGGAGAAGAATTTTTCGAACTTGCCTTCGACGCCGTCCATCTCCTTGGCGTCCGGCAATTCGTCGCGCTTTTCGGTGAGGTTGGGCCAGATAGAGGCGTATTTGGTGTTCACCTCAAGCCATTTTTCCAACCCGGGCTCGGTGTCGGGCTTGATGGCGTCGGCGGGGCATTCGGGCTCGCACACCCCGCAGTCGATGCACTCGTCGGGGTGGATGACCAGCATGTTTTCACCTTCATAAAAACAATCGACCGGGCAGACTTCCACGCAGTCGGTGTATTTGCACTTGATGCAATTGTCGGTGACGACATAGGTCATGGGGCAATCCTGATAGCTGGCGGTGTGAGGAAATGGCCAAGCGCATGCTTGCTAAACGGTTTTGAGTTGGCTTTCAAGGCGTCCGCTTGCCAAGAAGGCGCGGCAAAAGCGATCAGGATTCCGGTTTTTCCAGGGTCGGCAGATTGTCGTTTCTTTCGAAACGCCGGCCGGCCTCCTTCCCTAGTTTTCGGTCTTCCGAACCGAAAAAGTGGGACCCAGTTTTTCTGAGAGCCCTTGAGGCGAAATATCCTCGTAAAGCGTGGCTGCAACGCTTGCCGAACCGCGCCGGTCTGCAATCGCCGCGATGCGCAGAACCTTCAGACGGGTGTGGATCTGGAGGGTCAATCCGTCTCCCGCACCGACCCAGCGGTCACTGTCGAGAACGCGCTGGCCGTTGACCCGCACGGCGCCGGATTCGATGAGTTTCTGGGCCAGTGTGCGGGTCTTGGTGATGCGGGCATGCCAGAGCCATTTGTCGAGGCGCTGACGATCCTGCCGCTCGGAGGGCATGACCTTATTTGCGGGTCTTGAGCGCGGCGAGCGCTGCAAAGGGCGAATCGGGGTCGATGGGTTTTTCGCGGCGTTCGGGACGCGGACGATCGTTGCCGCGATTGTCCTCACGCGGTCCACCCTTGCCGGGTTGGCCCGGTTTTCCGCCCTTGCCCTTGAAGCGCTGCTGGCCCTCGGGGCGCGGGGGGCGATTGCCTTCGCGTTTGTTGCGTTCGGGGCGGGTGCGCTCGGGACGGCGACCGGCCGGGAACCACACTTCGTCGAACTCGGGCTCGGCGGG
>NZ_CAXAXY010000096.1:0-11081 GCF_963972885.1 uncultured Pelagibacterium sp.
TTCATATAAAAACTAAATCATGCGGAGCGTTCATCGCCCCATGCCGTCTACTTCGATCCGTCCTTCGGCCAATCGTGCCGGTGGCACGATTGGAGGTGAGAAGGCCATGAGAGCCAAGCTCGAATGGCAATCAGAAACCGAGGCGATCTCGTCGTCGGAGGTTTTCGCGTGCCAAGACTAACCTATGTAAACCACCTTATCGTTTCCCTAAACGACTGTTTAACCGGGGATGGTTAACTATGTAGGCAGGGACGACATATCGATGCCTGCTTGCAGGTCATCTGGGGGAACTGGATATGTTCAGACTAAACGGTGCTGCGTCCGGCGAAGCGCAATCGAAAATTGATGCCATCAATCGCTCACAAGCGGTGATCGAGTTTTCGCTCGATGGCACCATTCTGACCGCCAATGAGAATTTTCTCGCGGCTATGGGGTACGGGCTCGAAGAGATCGTGGGCAAGCACCATTCGATGTTCGTCCCGCCTGACTACGCGGGCAGCGAGGCGTATCGTGCCTTCTGGAAGAGCCTGGCGCAGGGCGTCTATCAGGCCGACGAGTTCAAGCGGCTGGCCAAGGGCGGCCGCGAGATCTGGATACAGGCAAGCTACAATCCGATCCTCGATCGCGCCGGCAAGCCGGTCAAAATCATAAAATTTGCCACCGATATTACAGCGCAAAAGCTGCAGGCCGCCGATCACGCGGCTCAGGTCGCAGCCATCGGGCGGGTACAGGCCGTCATCGAGTTTACCCTCGAGGGGATCGTCCTCACCGCCAACGAGAATTTCGTTTCAACGGTCGGCTATGGGCTCGAGGAGATCGCCGGCAAGCACCATGCCATGTTCTGCGATGCGAGTTATACGGCATCGCAGGACTATGCCGACTTCTGGGCGCGTCTGCGGGCTGGCGAGTTCGTGGCCGGTGAATTCCAGCGGGTGGGCAAGGGCGGCAAGGACATCTGGATACAGGCGAGCTACAACCCGATCCTCGATCCCGCCGGCAAACCGGTCAAGATCATCAAGTTCGCCACCGACATTACCGAGCGCAAACGGGCCGAGGCGATCATCGCGCTACTCACCCGGAGCCTTGAAAGTATGGCCGAGGGCGATCTGCGCGGGCGGATCGATCAGAGCTTCACCGGCCAGTACGAAGCGTTGCGGCAGGCCTACAACAAGACGCTCGCGCAACTCGTCGATATCGTCTCCCGGCTCAAATCGACATCGGGCGCGGTCAAGACCGCAACCAGCGAACTGCTCACCGGGGCCAACGATCTGGCGGACCGGACCACAAAGCAGGCCGCGACCATCGAGGAAACATCGGCCGCCATGGAGCAGCTTTCTGGCGCTGTCGTCGCCAGCGCCGGGCAGGCGCGGACCGCCGCCGACAAGGCCCGTTCGCTCTCGGCCAGCGCCAGTGAGGGGGGCACCGTGATGGGCGAGGCCAACAAAGCCATGGAGCGGATCTCGGCTTCTTCGGCCAAGATTTCCAACATCATCGGCATGATCGACGATATCGCCTTCCAGACCAACCTTCTGGCGCTCAACGCATCGGTCGAAGCGGCCCGGGCCGGGGAGGCGGGCAAGGGATTTGCCGTTGTCGCCATCGAAGTGCGCCGCCTGGCACAATCTGCGGCCGATGCGTCGTCCGAGGTCAAGGCACTCATTGAAACCAGCGCCGCCGAAGTTGCCGGAGGCTCCCGGCTCGTCGAACAGGCCGCCGCCCGGCTGCTCGAGATCTTGCAGGGCGCTGAAGAAAGCTCGGCCGTCATCGGTGAGATCGCCAAGGCGGCCTCCGAGCAGTCCGCCGCCATCGAGGAGGTCAACAGCGCGGTCCGGCAGATGGACGAGATGACCCAGCACAATGCCGCCCTGGTCGAACAGACCAACGCCGCGGTCGAGCAGACCGAGGGCCAGGCTGTCGAACTCGACCGGATCGCTGCGGTCTTTACGGTGTCCGACCAGGAACCGAGCCCGGTTGCCCGCCCGCCGGTTGCGGCGCCGCGGCGCGCCTATCGTGTGGATGGCAGTGCGGCGATCAGCACCGAGTGGGAGGATTTCTAGAGTACGGTCCCACGTCCCTCGGTCAGCGCCTCTTGTCACGACGCCCGCTCTTGGCTACCCAGAAGCGTCTTTTATGGAGAAGCAGCGCGTGGCCAAGATCGATACCAAGACCGAAGGACTGGACCTCTATGTCTATGTCGCCAAGACCTTTGCCGACAGTCCATGGCTCCACTACGGTCTGTGGGAACCCGGCGAGCGCCCCAACATTCCCCAGTTGCGGATGGCGCAAGAGCGCTATGTCGATAAGCTCCTGGCGCTGATCCCGCCCGCTCCCGGCCGGCTGCTCGACATTGGCGGGGGCACGGGCGAAATGGCAAAGCTGCTGCTCGACAAGGGGTACACGGTCGAAATGATTACGCCGAGCCATTTGCAGGCCGAAGTGGCCGCTGAAAAGCTCGGTCCCAATGCGCGTGTCCATGAGACCAAATTCGAGGATTTTTCGGGTGAAGGTCCGTTCGATGTGTGCATGTTTTCCGAGAGCTTCCAGTATGTCGACCTCGAAACCAGCCTTGCCAAACTCAAACATATCCTCGCACCGAATGGCCGGGTGATAATCGCCGACTGTTTCCGCTCCGATGCCTATCAGGGCGACAGGCAGCCGGGAGGGGGACACCGCTATTCAGAGTTTGCCGTCGCAGTGGAACGGGCCGGATTTGTCATTGTCGAGAACGAGGACGTAACGCTTGCCGCCGCGCAGACCATGGCCATTGACCAGAACGTCTATCGCGGATTTGTCGCGCCGACGGTCGATCAGGTGCGCGGACTGCTCTCCAACAAGCGGCCGATCCTTTATTGGTTTCTCAAGACGGCCTATGGCCTGTTCGTGCCGAAATCGGAGCGCGAGAACATCGTTGCGCGCCTCAAGGCGGACTATCGCTCTCCGGAGGCCTTTGCAACGGTCAACACATACCGTTTCCTTGCCCTCGAAAAACGCGCCTGATCCCCGGTTATATTTACCGCGTCAGCGCGTTTGCCTTTTTTTTGCACGACGGGCGGTATAACTTGGTGCGCTGCTGAACAATCGGAACTTTCCCCATGGCTCGCAAATATTTTGGCACTGACGGCATTCGCGGTCTGGCCAATGGTCCAAAATTGACCCCCGAGCTGGCCCTCAAGGTCGGCATGGCGACCGGTCTTGCGTTCACGCGGGGCGATTATGCGCACAGGGTGGTGATCGGCAAGGATACCCGCCGGTCCGGCTACATGATCGAAAACGCGCTCACCGCCGGCTTTACCGCCGTTGGTATGGATGTGCTTTTGCTCGGCCCCATGCCGACGCCGGCCGTGGCCATGCTCACCCGGTCGCTCAGGGCCGACGTCGGCGTCATGATTTCGGCGTCTCACAATCCGTTCGATGACAATGGCATCAAGCTGTTCCGACCCGACGGCTACAAACTTTCCGACAGTTTCGAGTCCGAGATCGAAAGCCTTATCGATTCCGACCTGACGCCGAGGCTGGCACGCGGCACGCGGGTCGGCCGGGCCCGGCGTGTCGAGGAAGCCCGCACGCGCTACGTTGAATATGCCAAGCGCACCCTGCCGCGCGATATGGATTTCACCGGATTGCGGGTCGTTGTCGATTGCGCCAATGGCGCCGCCTACAAGACAGCGCCCGAGGTGCTCTGGGAACTGGGGGCCGAGGTCATCTCGATCGGCATCTCGCCCGATGGCTTCAACATCAATGACGGATGCGGTTCGACGGCACCTGGCGCGCTCATCGAGAAGGTCAGGGAATTGCGCGCCGATATCGGCATCGCGCTGGACGGCGATGCCGACCGCGTGCTGATCGTGGATGAAAAGGGCGAGATGGTCGATGGCGATCAGGTGATGGCGGTTATCGGGACCTCCTGGCATCAGCGCGGCATGCTTGCAGGGGGCGGGATCGTCGCCACTGTGATGTCCAACCTCGGGCTTCAGCGCTATCTCGAAGCGCAAGGGCTTTTGCTCGAGCGCACCAAGGTGGGTGATCGCTACGTGCTCGAAGCTATGCGCGGCAAGGGCTTTAATGTAGGTGGCGAGCAATCGGGCCATATCATTCTGTCGGACTTTACGACGACGGGCGACGGGCTGGTTGCGGCGTTGCAGCTGCTCTCGGTGGTCAAGCAGGAAGGCAAGCCGGTTTCCGAGGTCTGCCATCGTTTCGATCCGGTGCCGCAATTGCTTCAGAGCGTGCGGTACAAGCGCGGCAAGCCGCTCGATGACAAGTCGGTGCGGGCTCTGATTGCCGATGCCGAAATCAGGCTCGGCGAGACCGGCCGCCTCATCATCCGTGAATCGGGCACCGAACCGGTCATCCGGGTGATGGGCGAGGGCGACGATGCGGCACTGGTTTCCCAGGTGGTCAACGAGATCGTTGCGGCCATTGGCAAAGTTGCCTGATCTGGGACTTTACGGTTAAACGGTACAGTTAAGCGCACTTTAAGGAAGTTCCTCTAAATTCCACTTAATGCTAGGGAATTTGATGGCTTGGGGAACTTACGCCTATGAAAAAGCTGGTCGCTTGTGCTGTCCTTGGGGCAGCGGCGCTTGTGTCGACGGCAGCCATGGCCGCCGATCCTGTCTCGTTCGACTATCCTGTCTATAAAGACTATGTCCCGCCCTACGTCCCACCGGTCGACGAGGGCCTTAAAGGCTCGTTCTACCTGCGGGGAAGCGTGGCTGGAAATTATGCATGGTCGCGTCAGGCGCGCCATCCGGACGCAGGTGATGTCTTTTCGATCACTGAAGGTGGCTGGGGCTACAGCGCTGGCATTGGTGCGGGGTATGAGACCGGCACAGGGCTTCGGTTCGACACGACGGTCGACTATCTCGCCAACAACGACATGACGGCCGATATTGGGGGCGTAGATCATACGCTGGAGTTGCGTTCGACTATCGTTTTGGCCAATGCCTATTACGATTTCGGGCTCGGAGACATGGGCTTGTCGGCTGCGGGTGGCGCGTTCGGCTACGTGGGCGCAGGTGCCGGTGTGGCATTTAACGACTCGCGCGTTTCGGATGGCAGCTTTGGCCCCTGGGGCAGCAATACGAGCTTTGCAGCGGCCGGCATGACTGGCGTCGGGTACGATTTCGGCTCGATCGTTGCCGATCTGGGCTATCGTGCGCTCTACATCGCGAGCATCGAGAACGATAACGAGACGCCGCGCTATGCGCTCGACGATACGTTGGTGCATGAACTGCGTGCCACTTTGCGTTATCGCTTCTAAGGGCTCCGACCTCTACCAGTTTGAAAGGCGGCCTAGATGGCCGCCTTTTTTGTTTTGAGGAGTGCGTGCAGTGCGCCGCCGGCGATCAGGCCCCAAAAGGCAGCGCCGATGCCGAAAAGGGTGAGGCCGGAGGCCGCCGTTACGAAGGTCAAGATCGCCGGCAAGCGCAAATCGTCATCGGCGACCGAGCCGACGAGCGCGTTGGCAAGAGCGCCGATCAGGGCCAGACCGGCCACGGCCTCGATCAGGATCGGCGGCGCAGCGGAAATGAACGCTGCCGCGATGCCGGCCCCCAGAGCGAACACAATATAGGCAAAACCCGCTGTAATGGCGGCGATATAGCGCTTGGCCTTGTCCGGATGGGCCTCCGGCCCAGCGCACAGGGCGGCCGTTATGGCAGCCAGATTGATGAGTTGGCCGCCCAGGAGCCCGCCAATGGCGCTGACAATGCCGGTCGAAACAAAGATCGGTTTGACGTCGGGATGGTATCCATTGGTCCGCAAGACGGCGAGGCCGGGGATGTTCTGGGACGCCATTGTCACGACGAACAACGGCAATGCTATGCCGACAAGAGCGTCAAGATTAAGGGTCGGCACGACCAGAACGAGGGCCGGCCAGGCATTTGCGAAGAGATCGGCGGGAAGTTCAGTCGATATGGCAATCATCACCGCGCTGACCCCCACTGCGGCGGGTACGGCCCAGATTCGTGCAAAGCGCAGGGTAATCGCCCAAACCAGGATGATGGGAAGTGCCAGCGCGGGAAGTTCGGCGACGGCCCGGACCGGAGCGAGGCAGAGATTGAACAGGATGCCGGCCAGCATGGCACTGGCGAGTGGCATCGGGATTGCTGCCACTGCCCGTCCGAACGGGCGCCAGAAGCCGGCGACAACGACCAGCGCGGCGGCAACGATGAAAGCACCGACCGCGGCGGGAAAACCACCCTGGACGGCGCCTGTTGCAATCAGCAACGCAGCACCCGGCGTCGACCAGGCGATCGAGATCGGCATTTTGGTCATGGCACTCATAATGATCCCGACCAAAGCCATGCCAAGACAAAGCGCAAAAAGCCCCGAGGCTGCCTGGGCCTGCGTGGCGCCCACGGCATCAAAGCCCTGCAAGATGATGGCGAACGAACTTGCAAAGCCCACCAGCGAAGCGAGCAGTCCCGAAAAGACCGGCTGGAAAAGGGTCCCGGTTTGGGCCATCGCCGGGTTGGACGGGGAATCGATCATGGTGGGAAACTCCCAGGAATTGCGTGCCGAACGGCCGCCAGAGTTGCCTTTTCAATGCCACGATTAGGCGAGTCGCGCATATGTGTTCCAAGGACTTTTGAAGGTAATGCTTTGAATCGATAGACGATTCTTGTTGATCACATTTTTGTCATCGTTGGTTACCACTGTTGAGAGCGTCAAAACGATGCCGCTTTCAGAATACCCGGCCGATGGCCGTACCCAATGGGAACCATTTTTGCCACTGGCCATTTTGTTTTGAAAATGAAAAGGAGACCAAAAATGCGTAAGTTTCTTGCCCTTCTGGCTCTGCCGCTCATGCTGGCCGTTGCCGCTTGTGACATGCCTCCGCCCGAGGATGGTGGTGCGCCTGCCGATCCGGCGGTGACGACCGATCCGGCCGTCCCGGCCGAGCCAGCGGTCCAGTAACGATCGTACCGAAAATTGCTTTGACAAAGGGCGTCCGAAAGGGCGCCCTTTTTTCATGAAATCTGGAATCCGATGAGCGACCAACCACAACCACACCGGCAACAGGGAGCGCGGATCGGGGGGATCGACGCGGCACGGGCCCTCGCCGTGGTGGGCATGCTGATGGTCCATGTGGGACCGCGTGACCGAGCCAATCTCGCCGAAGTTCTCTACAATCTGCCGCATGGCCGCGCGTCGATCCTTTTCGTGTTCATCGCCGGGATCGGGATATCCTTTCTTTCGGCGCGGCGCGAAGACTTGAATGTAGCCAGGCTCAGGCTGTTCTGGATGGCTATGGTTTTTCTCCCGGTCGGGCTGATCCTGCAGACGCTTGACCACGGGATCGCGGTGATCCTGCATCACTACGCGATGTTTTATCTGCTCGGCATCGCCGTAATGGCTCTGCCCTCCCGGTATTTGGCCGGTCTTGCCGGTGCTGTGAGCATATGCGGGCCGCTGGTCTATTTTGCGATCCGCGCGCACTGGCCCGACCTGGTCGGGCGGGAGACCACTATGGTGGGCGATCGACCGCTCGATGTGCTCGACGGACTGCTGCTGACCGGGCCGTACCCTTTGCTCACCTGGTCTCCAGCGCTGCTGTGGGGCATGTGGGTGGGACGGCTGGATCTGCGGTCGGGGCAAAGGCATTTCCAATTGTTGCAGGCAGGCGTTGCAGTTGCGTTGGGTGCGGCGGGCGTCAGCGCGGCCGGATTGCTGATATCGGGCACGCCGGATGGCGTGGCGGACTGGCGGCAACTGCTTGTGGATGCGCCGCACAGCCAGATGCCGCTCTGGGTGATCGGATCGATCGGGACGGCCGCGTCGGTGAGTGGGGCGGTGCTCGCCATCGTCGACCGTTGGCCGAAAATTTGGGGGCCATTGGTGGCATTGGGACAGTTGGCACTGAGCTTTTATGTTGCGCATCTGGTTGCGCTGCATTTCCTCGACGATCTCTTGCGGCGCGACAGCGTTGGGGAGGCGATGGCGTCGGTTATTATCGTCACGGTCATCGCAATTGGTTTTGCCGTGCTGTGGCGACGCCATTTTGCGCGTGGACCGCTGGAGACGCTGCTTGTGAGCCCGTTCGTTCTGGCGGTGGGGCGTGGACAATAATTCGGTCGCGTTGGCGGTTGCGTGCGGATATGGAGGGGCATGGACAAAGAACATTTTCCAATTTTTCTCGTGGCCACACCCGGCCTTGAAAACGCACTTTGCAATGAAGCCGCCGACCTGGGGTTTTTCGAACCCAAGCCCGTTTTTGGCGGTGTCGAGATTTCGGGCGGCTGGCGCGACGTTTGGCGCGCCAATCTCGAACTGCGGGGGGCCGGTCGGGTGCTGGTGCGGATCGACAGCTTTCGGGCCAGCCATCTGGCGCAGCTCGACAAACGCGCCCGTGCGGTGGCCTGGGGCGAGGTGCTGCGCAAGGATGTGCCTGTACGGGTCGAGGCGAGTTGCCGGAAATCGAAGATCTATCATTCCGGCGCCGCGGCGGAACGCGTGGAAAAGGCGATAGCCCAGGAGTTGGGGGCACCAATCGAAAGCGATGCGCAGATTCGGGTGCTGGTAAGGATCGAAAACGATCTGTGCACGATCAGCCTGGACACCTCGGGCGAGGGGCTGCACAGGCGCGGACATAAACTCGAAGTCAACAAGGCGCCGATGCGGGAAACCATGGCGGCTTTGCTGTTGCGCGAATGCGGATACACCGGCGACGAACCGGTGCTCGACCCCATGTGCGGGTCGGGCACGCTGGTGATCGAGGCGGCCGAAATGGCGCTGGGCCTCAAGCCGGGCCGGACGCGGCCGTTTGCGTTCGAGCATCTGGCCCGTTTCGATCCAAACGAATGGGCGGCGATGAAACAGGCACGAGGTGGTAAGAGCACCAGCTTTCTGTTTCTTGGCAGCGACCGGGATGCCGGCGCCATTCGAATGAGTTTAGCCAATGCCGAGCGGGCGGGGACAAGTTCTGTCACGCGGTTTGCCCAGACGCCAATCGACCGGCTGGAACGGCCCGAGGGACCGGCGGGACTGGTGATCGTCAATCCACCTTACGGAGCGCGCATCGGGGATCGGAAAAAGCTCTATCCGCTTTATGGTGCGCTCGGGCAGGTGCTCAAGGCCCGGTTTTCCGGCTGGCGCGTGGGAATGGTGACCACCGACAAGGCCCTGGCGCAGGCGACGGGGCTCGCGTTCGGCAAGCCGGGCGAGAGTATCGATAATAACGGGTTGCGGATCTCGCTGTATCGAACCGATGTGCTTGCCTAGATCGACGCAGGTTAGAAGCACCGTCTTGCAAGTGTTGCCGCAAAATGATTTACGGCGGGCAGAAATGGCCGCTCTTACGGGGGCGGCCTTGTCTTTGTTGGAAGTCTCCTCATGATCCGTCTTGAAAATATCGGCAAGCAGAACGGCAAACAGATCGTTTTCATCGAAGCCTCCGCCGCGCTCCAGAAGGGCGAAAAGATCGGGCTGGTGGGGCCGAACGGGTCTGGCAAGACCACGTTGTTTCGCATGATTACCGGCGAGGAAGGGCCCGATGAGGGGCAGGTGTCCGTCGATCGGGGCACGACCATCGGCTATTTCTCCCAGGATGTGGGCGAGATGGCCGGGCGCTCGGTGGTGGCCGAGACCATGGATGGGGCCGGGCCGGTGGCGGCGCTGAGCGCCGAAATGCGCCAGCTCGAGGCGGATATGGGCGATCCCGACAAGGCCGACGAGATGGACGCGATCATCGCGCGCTATGGCGAGGTGACCGAGCAGTTCGAGGAGCTTGACGGATATGCGCTCGATGGACGCTCGCGCGAGGTGCTCGACGGGCTGGGGTTTAGCCAGGCGATGATGGATGGCGATGTGGGGGCGCTGTCGGGCGGCTGGAAAATGCGGGTGGCGCTGGCCAAGATCCTTTTGGCGCGGCCCGATGTGCTGCTGCTCGATGAGCCGTCGAACCATCTCGATATCGAAAGCCTGATCTGGCTCGAGGATTTTTTGAAAAATTTCTCCGGTGCGCTGCTGATGACCTCGCACGACCGGGCGTTCATGAACCGGGTGGTCAACAAGATCATCGAGATCGATGGCGGCACGCTGACCTCCTATACGGGCGACTATGAATTCTATCAGGCCCAGCGCGCCATTGCCGACAAGAACCAGCAGGCCCAGTTCGAGCGTCAGCAGGCGATGCTGGCCAAGGAAATCCAGTTTATCGAACGGTTCAAGGCGCGGGCGAGCCACGCAGCCCAGGTGCAAAGCCGGGTGAAAAAGCTCGACAAGATCGACCGGGTCGAACCGCCCAAGCGGGCGCAGAAGGTGGTGTTCGAATTCCGCCCCGCGCCGCGCTCGGGGGAGGATGTGGCCGTGCTCAAGGGCGTCGCCAAGACCTATGGCGACAAGACCATCTATGACGGGCTCGACTTCCATGTGCGGCGGAAGGAGCGCTGGGCGATCATGGGGGTCAATGGTGCGGGCAAATCGACACTCCTCAAACTGGTGACCGGGGCGGCAGAGCCGGATACGGGGTCGGTTGCGCGGGGGCCGTCGGTCAAGATGGCCTATTTCGCCCAGCATGCCATGGATGTGCTGGACGGGGACAAGTCGATCTTTGAGATGCTGCAAAGCGAATTCCCACAGGCGGGACAGGCGCCGCTGCGGGCTTTGGCGGGGTGTTTCGGGTTTTCCGGCGACGATGTGGAAAAGAAATGCCGGGTGCTTTCGGGCGGGGAAAAGGCGCGGCTGGTGATGGCGATGATGCTGTTTGATCCCCCCAATTTCCTTGTTCTGGACGAGCCCACCAACCATCTCGACATCGCCACCAAGGAAATGCTGATCGAGGCGCTGGCCAATTACGAGGGCACGATGCTGTTCGTGTCGCACGACCGGCATTTTCTGGCCGAATTGTCCAACCGGGTGCTCGAGGTTTCTCCCGAGGGCGTGCGGACCTTCGGGGGCGGGTATCGCGAATATGTGGAAAGCACCGGGCAGGAGGCGCCGGGGCTGCGGCATTAGGTTTGTCTCGGGGGGCTTTCTTCGAGACATGCCAATACCGCCGACGGCGAGATTGCCTCGGGCTATGATGGGATAGACGGCATGGGGCGATGAACGCTCCGCACTGAAATTTGTATATATGA
>NZ_CAXAXY010000097.1:0-10861 GCF_963972885.1 uncultured Pelagibacterium sp.
TGGAAGATCGAGGAACAGTACCGCGCCAAGGGCCTCAACAAGGACGAAGTGCCGGTCAACGAGTTCCGCGCCGAATGCCGCACTTTTGCCGAGCACTGGGTCGACGTCCAGCGCGAAGAATTCAAGCGCCTCGGCATCAATGGCGATTGGGCCAACCCCTATCTCACCATGAGCTTCGACGCCGAAGCCACCATCGCCTCCGAACTGATGAAAGTCGCCGCCTCCGGCCAGCTCTATCGCGGCTCCAAACCCGTCATGTGGTCGGTCGTCGAACGCACCGCGCTTGCCGAAGCCGAGATCGAATATCAGGATTATGAGAGCGACGCGATCTGGGTGAAGTTTCCGGTGGCCGATATTGACCTTGATGTTGTGTTCAATGGCCACAACTCGCCATATCTTCGCGGAGTGCTTCCAACCGAACATGGCGAAGCGCAAGTGGCCCGCCTAAAGCAAGCATCTGTCGTCATATGGACCACGACCCCGTGGACCATCCCTGGCAATCGCGCCGTCTCCTATTCCTCACGGATCGCTTACGGCCTTTATGAAGTGGAGTCCGCCGAGAACGACTTCGGCCCCCAGCCCGGCGAAAAGCTGATCTTTGCCGACAACCTCGCCGAAGAAAGCGCGACAAAGGCAAAACTCACCTTCAAACGCCTGGCCGACGTCACCGCGGATGAGCTTGGCGCCATGACCCTGCACCATCCGTTGCGCGGTTTCGGTGGCGGCTACGACTTCCTCGTGCCCATGCTCGATGGCGATCACGTCACCGACGATGCCGGCACCGGCTTTGTTCACACCGCTCCCGGCCACGGTGCTGACGACTTTGAAATCTGGATGGCCGAGGGCCGCGCCATCGCCGCAAAGGGCATCGACACGACGATCCCCTTCACCGTCGACGACGCCGGTTTTTACACCAAAGACGCCCCCGGCTTCGGCCCCGACGCCGACGCCGAAGGCGGTCCCGCACGCGTCATTGACGACAAAGGCAAGAAGGGCGACGCCAATCAGCGCGTCATCACCGCCCTCATCGCCGCAAACAATCTCTTCGCGCGCGGTCGGCTCAAGCACCAGTACCCCCATTCATGGCGCTCGAAAAAACCCATCATCTTCCGCAACACCCCCCAATGGTTCGTCTATATGGACAAGGACCTTGGCAAGGGAGCGGACGACACCCTGCGCACCCGCGCCCTTTCTGCCATCGACGCCACAAAGTTCGTTCCCGCCGCCGGCCAGAACCGCCTGCGCTCGATGATCGCCGATCGCCCCGATTGGGTGCTTTCGCGCCAGCGCGCCTGGGGTGTGCCGATCACCGTTTTCGTCAATTCTGACACCGGCGAAATCCTCAAAAACGATGCCGTCAACGCCCGCATCATCGCCGCCTTCAACGCCGAGGGCGCCGACGCCTGGTTTGCCGAAGACGCCAAACAGCGCTTCCTCGGCAATGATGTCGCAGACCTGGAAAACTGGACCAAGGTCACCGACATTCTCGACGTCTGGTTTGACTCGGGCTCGACCCATGCCTTCGTTCTGCGCAACCGGGAAAAATGGCCGGACCTGAAATTTCCCGCTTCCATGTATCTCGAAGGCTCCGACCAGCATCGCGGCTGGTTCCATTCCTCGCTGCTCGAAAGCTGCGTCACCAACGGCTTTGCCCCCTATGAATCTGTCCTGACCCATGGCTTCACCATGGACAGCAAGGGCTTCAAGATGAGCAAGTCCGTGGGCAACACCATTGCCCCCCAGGACATCATCAAGAAGTTCGGCGCCGACATCCTGCGCCTTTGGGCCGCGACCATCGATTACGCCGAAGATCACCGCATTGGCGATGAGATCCTCGCCAACACCGTCGAGATGTATCGCAAGATGCGTAATTCCTTCCGCTGGCTTCTGGGTAACCTTGCCCATTACAAGCCCGAGGAAGCGGTGGCCTATGCCGACATGCCCGAGCTCGAAAAACTCATCCTGCACCGCCTCGCCGTGCTCGATGGCGAGGTCCGCGCCGGCTACAAGGCCTATGACTACAAGCGCGTGGTCAACACCATCGCCAATTTCATGAACCTCGAACTCTCGGCGTTCTATTTCGACATCCGCAAGGACGCGCTCTATTGCGATCCGATCTCATCGGAAAAGCGCAAGGCAGCCCTGACCGTCCTCGACCAGCTCTATTCATGCCTCACCGCATGGCTGGCCCCAGTGCTGGTCTTTACCATGGAAGAAGTCTGGCTCGAGCGGAACCCGGGCGACGCCTCCTCGGTCCACGCCCGCACTTTCCCCGAAGTGCCCTCCGAATGGCGCGATGACGCGCTGGCGGCCAGATGGGCAAAGATCCGTGCCGTGCGTCGGGTGGTGACTGGAGCGCTCGAAATCGAGCGTAAGAACAAGGTGATCGGCTCCTCGCTCGAGGCCGCCCCCATCGTCGCCATCACCGATCCCGAACTCGCCAAAGCGGTCGAAACTCACGATCTCGCCGAATTGTGCATTGTGTCGGCAATTTCCACTCAACTCCATGCATTTTCGAGCCAACAATTCTTTAGTTTGGACGAGGTTCCGGGGGTCCAGGTGGCCTTCGCGAGAGCAGAGGGAACCCGTTGCGCCCGCTCATGGAAGGTCTCGCCAGAGGTCGGTTCGGACCCCGAATACCCCGATCTGACCCCCCGCGACGCCCAGGCCATGCGCGAGCGGGCGGCTGCAGGGTTAAGCGTATGAATTTCTTGATGAAACCATCGGTCCTGTGGAGCTTTTTCCTCGGCCTGGACGTCCTGATTTTCGACCGCCTGCACAAGTATTTTCAGGTCGATATGGCCGGCTGGACAGGCGGCGAAGTCATTGAAGTGGCGCCATTTTTCGACTACACGCTCGTCTGGAACACCGGCATTTCCTACGGTCTCATGGGCGGCATGACCCCGGAAATGTTGTTGCTTATCATGGGCTTGGCCGTGGTCGCGCTGGCCTGGTGGTGGGTCAAGGAGGATTCCCTTCTCACCCGCATCGGCATCGCCCTCGCCATCGGCGGCGCCCTCTCCAACGCCATTGATCGCGTGGTTTACGGCGCTGTCGCCGATTTTTTCTCGCTGAGCTTTTTCCCCTATATTTTCAACATCGCGGACATGGCCATTACCACAGGCGTCATCGCTCTCATCATCGACGTCCTCCGCCCCCGGCCCGAACCGGAATCGAAATCGTAAATCGGCCAAATTCTGGCCTTACGCCCGCCAATGGGCTATAACCCCACGAAAATAAGGGATCATCAGGGTGGTCGAGGCGTCTATGGGTACGGTTGTAACGAGTAGGAACAGGACTAAGCGCCTGTTGCGTCTGACATTTCTCGCTGTTGCAGCAGCCTCGGCGCTCGCGGCCTGCACCACCGTTGAGGGCACCAATGCGCTCACCGATCCGCTGACGTTTGAGCGCGAAGTGATGCGCTCGACGCTGCAGGGCGTGGGTATCGTGCCGCGTGAGGAAAAACCGATGGTTTCGGGTGAGCGCAGCCCGCTTGTGCTCCCGGCCTCGGGCGCAACGCCACCGCCTCCCAGCCAGTCGACAGCAGTCATTCCCGAGGATTCGGGCGCTGTGACCATCGACACCACCGGCCTGACCACCGCCGATCTTGAGGCGCTGCGGACTGGACGCGTGCTGTCATCGGGCGCCACCTCGGGCCGACCGCTGACCGAACCCGAAGCCCGCCAGCTCGCTGCGCGCATGGCGGCCTATCGCAATGCCCAGGGCTTGACCGAGCGCAACATCTATCTGCCGCCCGAGCAGTATTTCCAGACAGTGGCGGGCCAGCAACTTATATGCGAGGCGGCCAATGGTGACCTTGTCACCCTGTCCGATCCCCGCTGTCCGCCCGATGTGCGCGCCGCAGCCTCACGCTGATTTCGCGCGCAGTACCAAAAAATGCTCAAGGCGGGGCCATTGGCCTCGCTTTGTCTTTATAGCTCCAGATCGAAAGAAGACGCTCCAATGAGCGATAAAGCCCCACCCCCCTCCGGCGAACGCCTCGCCAAGGTCATCGCCCGCGCAGGAGTCTGTTCGCGCCGCGATGCCGAAGCCTGGATCACCGCCGGCCGCATTGCGGTCAACGGTAGCCCGGTCAAGACCCCCGCCTTCAATGTCGTCGAAAGCGATACGATCGCCGTCGATGGAAAGCCTTTGGCTCGCAAGCAGGCAACTCAGCTTTGGCTGTACCACAAGCCCGCCGGCCTCATGGTCACCGAAAAGGATCCCGAGGGCCGCGCGACGGTCTTTTCCGAGTTCGAAAAGCTCGGCCTGCCGCGCGTGCTGACCGTCGGACGGCTCGATTATAACACCGAGGGCCTATTGCTGCTGACCAATGACGGCGGCCTCAAGCGCACGCTCGAATTGCCAGCAACCGGCTGGGTGCGACGCTACCGCGTCCGTGCCTTCGGCTCTGTGACTCAGGAACAGCTCGACACTCTTGCCAACGGCACGACAGTCGAAGGCGTCGACTACGGACCCATCGAAGCAGCGCTCGACAGCACCAGTGGATCCAATGTCTGGATCACGATGAGCCTGCGCGAGGGCAAGAACCGTGAGGTTCGCAACGTCCTCGGCGCCCTCGGGCTTGAGGTCAACCGGCTGATCCGCCTCTCCTATGGCCCGTTCCAGCTTGGTGATCTGCCGACCGGCTCGGTCGAAAAGGTCAAGACGCGCATTCTCCAGGATCAGCTGGGCAAGCGGCTGGCCGAAAGTGCGGGAGCCGATTTTGACTCGCCCATAGCCGAGGAGCCCAATCAGCCGCGCCGCCGCTCCCCCCAGCGCGAAAGCCAGCCCACCGAGCGCGACCGCTTCGGCGGCCTGCGTAAACGTCCCGATTTCAAGCGCCCCGAGCGGCGCGAGGAAGCGCCCCGCACCGTACACTTTGACGACGGTCGTCCCTCCCAGAGCTTTGTTCCGTCCGGCGGAGACCGCAAGGGCAAGCGCAACGAGGGCGGCTTCGGCGACAGGCCCCGACGCGATGACGCTGGTGGAAAGCGATTCGACAGGGGAGAAAAATCCTTTGGTGATCGTCCTCAGCGTCCCGGCGGCAAGTCGTTCGCCAAAGGCCCCCGCGATGCCGGAAGTGGCGGTGACCGCCCTTTCCGCAAGGATGCCGATCGCCCGCCGCGCCGGGAATCGGCCGGAGGCGACCGCCCGTTTAACAAGGGACCCCGGAAGGAAGGTGGCGGAGAGCGCCCCTTCTCAAACGGTCCGCGTCGCGAAGGAGCGGGTGGTGATCGATCGTTTTCCAAAGGGCCACGCCGCGATGGAGCAGGCGGCGACCGTCCGTTCGCCAAAGGGCCACGTCGGGAGGGCACTGGCGCAGACCGGCCCTTTTCCAAAGGACCCCGGCGCGAAGGCGCAGGTTCCGATCGTCCGGTATCCAAAGGCCCTGGTGGTCAGACCCGGCCCGGTGGGAAGTCTTTCGCCAAGGGTCCGCGCCGCGAAGCTGGAGCCGACAGGCCGTCCGGCCCACGCCCTCCGCGCCCGGGTGCCAGGCCATCGACAGGCAACCGGCCTGATCGCCCCCGCCGGCCGCGCCCGGACGAGGACAAATAGCTAGATGCGAATCGTCGCCGGAAAATTCCGCGGCAAGCAGCTCGAAGCTCCGAAGTCGGACGATATTCGTCCCACTTCGGACCGTGTGCGCGAAGCCGTGTTCTCGATACTCGGAAGCCGCATCGGCCCTCAACTTGAGGGGCTCTATGTCCTCGACCTTTTCGCCGGCACGGGAGCGCTGGGCTTTGAAGCGCTGTCGCGCGGCGCTGCGCACTGCGTCTTCATCGATACTGGCATTGAGGCCCGCGGCTTGATTCGCGGACACATTGAGCATTTTGGCGTTGGCGGCCAGACAAAGCTCCTCAAACGCGACGCCACCGATCTTGGCCCGGCCGAACGGATCAGGCCTTCCGACCTTGTGTTCCTTGACCCGCCATACGGCAGGGGACTTGGCGAAAGAGCGCTCGTAAGCGCGCTTTCCGGCGGCTGGATAGCACCTGAAGCCCTTGTCGTACTTGAGGAGCGCAAGGATATCGCCATTGAGGCTCCCTCCGGTACGCAAATCATCGATCGCCGAGAATATGCCGAGACGGCCATCACCTTTCTTGATGTCACCTGACGCCGGCAGATGGGGAAGAGGGCAGGGGAAGTGTTCATTGCCACACACCAGCCACAAATTTGCCGCCCCCGGCCTTTTTTCAGGAACCGCTGACACGCGACGCGGGTTGGGTCTGCATCACGCAATCTGGAGGCAAACAAATGGCACTCGTCATCCTGAGCATTATTGGCGCTTTGGTCACGGTGGCCGCGGCCACTGCTGGACTGCTGATCTCCGCGCAGGCCGAGGTCGACGCCCGGTCCCAAAGCACCAATAGCCGCTCGGTCTGAGTGGCGTTGAGGTCGGCGGGGACTATCGCCGTCCGAACAGGCGCTCCAGATCGCCCTTCTTGAGTTCGATATAGGTGGGGCGCCCGTGGATGCACTGGCCCGAATGGGGCGTAGCTTCCATTTCGCGCAGCAACGCATTCATTTCGTCCGCCCGTAAACGTCGTCCCGAGCGGACTGATCCGTGGCAGGCCATCCGAGCGATGATCGCGTCCATACGTTCTTCGAGTACGGCCACATTGTCCCACTCAGCCAGTCCATCGGCAAGATCGCGCACGAGGCCCTCAATGTCGCTTTGGCCCAAAAGGGCAGGGGTTTCGTTGATCGCTACGGCTCCCGCTCCGAACCGTTCAAGATAAAGCCCGAGCTTTTCGAGCACTGGCGCGGCATCCTCGAGCCGCCCGCAATCTTCTTCCGGAAGGTCGATTACCACCGGGATCAACTGCCGCTGGCTGGCGACGGGCCCGTTGCGCAATTGGGTGCGAAACCGTTCATAGACCAGCCGCTCATGGGCTGCGTGTTGATCGATCAGCACCAGAGCGTCGCCATTCTGGGCAACGATGTAATTCTCAAAGACCTGTGCCCGTGCGACACCGAGAGGGAAGTCCTGCTGCTCTGCCGTCGGTGCTTCCATTGTCTCGTGCCGGGCGCTGGGGGCATCGAATTTGCGGATCTCCGCGGCCAGGCCTGGTGAAAAGTTGCTCTGCTGTCCCAGCAGGGGCGAGGGCGCCCTGTAGCCCACTGAAGGGCCGGCCGGCTCGGCAAAGCTGCTCGCCGGTTCGGTCCTGTCTTGCGGTGCCGGAGCTCGAAAACTGGCCAGAGCCGAATCCGACACGCTTGACGACGCACGAAAGCCCGCTGCCGTCAGCGCTTCGCCAATGGCCCGGATAACAGAGCCCCGTACCGCGCCCTGATCGCGAAACCGCAACTCGGCTTTGGTCGGGTGGACGTTGACATCGACCTCACCAGGATCGATGGCAACGAACAGTGCGATGACCGGAAACCGGTCGCGGTGCAGAAAATCGGCATAGGCCGCCCGCACCGCCCCGAGCAGTACCTTGTCGCGCACCGAGCGTCCGTTGACAAAGTAGAACTGATTGAGTGTGTTTGCGCGCGAATAGGTCGGCAATCCTGCCAACCCACCGACCACAATCCCGCCGCGCGAAAATCCGATCTGCTGCGCGTTCTCGGGAAAATCCGCCCCGATGATCTGCGCCAGCCTGGCGTGGACGGCGTTTTCTCCGGTCTGCGCGGGCCAGTTGATCGGCTGTCGGTCGGTGCCCGATAAGACGAAATGCACCCCACGATGTGCCATGGCGAGGCGCTTGATGACGTCGGTTATCGCGCCGGTCTCCGCCCTGTCGGTCTTGAGGAATTTCAGCCGCGCAGGAATGTCGGCAAAGAGGTTCTTGACCTCGACGATGGTGCCGCGATTGATCGGATGCGGCACCGGACCGGACTTGACGCCGCGCTTGAGCGAGATCTTGAGCCCCGTTTCGGCGTTTTCTGTCCGCGAAGCTATCGAAAGATCGGATACCGACCCGATAGAAGCCAAAGCCTCGCCCCGGAACCCCAGCGTTCGGATATCGTCGAGCCCGTCACCCTTGAGTTTCGATGTCGCATGCCGCTCGACCGACAGCACGAGGTCGGCTTCGTCCATGCCGTGCCCGTCATCTTCAATGCGGATCAGGCTCTTTCCGCCCGCCGCAGTGGTAATGGCGATGCGTTTTGCTCCCGCGTCGAGTGCATTTTCGACCAGTTCCTTGACCACACTGGCCGGCCGCTCGACGACTTCGCCGGCGGCAATCTTGTTGACCAGATCGTCTGGAAGCTGGCGGATGGCCATATGTGCTGATTCTCCTTTGTGGCCAGTCTAACGGGGCGGACAACAAGCGCCAAAGCTGATATGAGCGCCAGACCATGACCAAGCCCGACAATCCCATGGAAATTGCATTGGCGCTTGCCGCCGAGGCCGCCGCTGCCGGCGAAGTGCCGGTCGGTGCTGTCATCATGCGCGGTGGTCAAGTGTTGGCCACGGGCCGCAACACAATGCGGGAGAGCGCAGATCCGACAGCCCATGCCGAGTTCAACGCCATCCGTGCGGCGCTCGGCGCCGACGGCACGGGGCGTCTAGCCGATTGCGACCTCTATGTAACATTGGAACCGTGCACCATGTGCGCCGGCGCTATCGCCCATGTTAAATTGCGGCGGATTTACTACGCTGCGGAAGATCCCAAGGGCGGCGCGGTCGACAATGGCGTCCGGTTTTTCGACCAGCCCACCTGTCACCATTCACCAGAGGTTATCGGTGGCGTCGCCGCCAGCCGGGCTGCCGAGATGCTCAGGAAATTCTTCGCTGAGCGGCGATGAACCCCTCGATCTTTGCTGTGATCGCCCGCTTGAAGCGATCCTTCTCGGCCTCGCCGGCCTCAATGATTTCCCGTACGCGCCAATATTCGTGTGCGCCGATATTGACGTGGTGCGGCCGAAAATAAAGGTCCGGCGGATAGGCCGCGATCATGTTTGCAATCAATTGATGCATCATGATCTGGGCTGACCCGAACCCGATATCGATCATTGTCGGAATATAACCGTCCGGCCATACGTGCGGATCGCCATTGACGTCGATTCCGACCAGAATGTCGGTGCCTGCCGCCGCATGATCGAGGGGCAGCGGATTGACCACGCCGCCGTCGACAAGAACCGTTTTGTGATAGCTGACGGGCCGATAAAGGCTCGGAACGGCAAGCGATGCCGCTACCGCCGGCCTCAGCGCGCCCTCATGAAAGGCAACCTGGTGCCAGGACCGGAAATCGGTCGCAACGCAGGTAAACGGAATCTTGAGCCCCTGAAATGTTTCCGGCATATCGTCAGGCGTGAATGTGTCGACCACCTGTACCGGATCGAGTTGAATCGAGATGCCTTCACGAAAAATCTTGGCCATCGAACGGACCTGGGTCGAGAGAAGGCGCCCGAACAGCCCGTTCATCGTGCCCAGCATTTCATACGATAGCTCGCGGATTTCGTGGCCCTTGAGCCCGGCCGCCCAGCCCGAGCCGATCAGCGCGCCGATCGATGTGCCGGCGATACGGTGCGGAACGAGCCCAAGTTCGTCCATCGCTTCGATAAAGGGAATATGGGCCAGTCCGCGGGCCGCTCCGCCCCCCAGCGCAATCCCGATTCTGGGATCCCTTATCGTCCCCATGGTACGGGCCCTCCGGTTCTTCCCTCAGCCTAGTCTAGCCATATCGTATTGAGAAGAGATTGCTTCTAAAGCGCGCGCCATCCGATGTCGCGGCGACAAAACCCGTCCGGCCAGTCAATGGCTCCGAGTGCTGCATAGGCGCGCTTACGCGCTTCGTTCACACTCTCGCCAGTCGCCGTGACATTGAGCACTCGTCCGCCATTGGCAAGTAGGGCATCTCCGTCTCGTACCGTTCCTGCATGAAAGACCTGAACGGTGTCGCTATCCAACCCGTCGGCATTCTTTATGACGGTATTTTTCTCGTAGGCGCCCGGATATCCGTTGGCCGCGAGGACCACCGTCAATGCGACGTCCCGCTTCCAGCGCGGCGAGACATTGTCGAGCGTGCCATTTGCGGTGGCCTGGAGAATATCGAGCAGATCACTCTCGAGCAGCATCATCAACACCTGCGTTTCGGGATCGCCGAACCGCGTGTTGAATTCAATGAGCCTGGGGCCATCCTTGGTGATCATTAACCCGGTGAACAGAACCCCGGAAAACGGCGTTCCGCGCGCCGCCATGCCCTTGATGGCCGGAGCAATAATCTCGCGATAGGCGCGTTCGATCAACGCATCGGTCATCACCGGAGCCGGGGCGTAGGCGCCCATGCCGCCCGTATTGGGGCCCTTGTCTTCATCGAATGCGCGCTTGTGATCCTGCGCGGCCGGCAAAAGGATAGTGTGCTCGCCATCGCAAATGGCAAAAAGACTCGCCTCTTCGCCGACCAGACACTCTTCGATCACCACTTCAGCGCCTGCCGTACCGAATGCGCCGGAAAAGCAGTCGCGCACTGCCTCTCGCGCCTGTTCCAACGTCTCGGCCACCGTAACGCCCTTTCCGGCAGCCAGCCCATCGGCCTTGATAACGATTGGAGCGCCGTGCTGATCCAGATAGGCAAGCGCGGGTTCGAGCGTGTCGAATTTCCCATACGCCGCCGTGGGAATGCCCATTTCATCGCACAACGCCTTGGTAAAGGCCTTGGAGCCTTCGAGTTGGGCGGCGATCTTGGACGGGCCGAAAACGGCAATTCCGGCTGCGCGCAGATCGTCCGAAATTCCCGCGACCAGCGGTACTTCGGGGCCCACCACCACAAGGTCGATTTGCTCGCGCAACGAAAAATCGACAACAGCCGCGTGATTGGCCACATCGAGAGCGACATTTTCAGCAATGGTCTGGGTGCCGCCATTGCCCGGCGCGACAAACAGGGCCTCGACCATAGGCGACTGCGCGATC
>NZ_CAXAXY010000098.1:0-10656 GCF_963972885.1 uncultured Pelagibacterium sp.
GGAGCCGATGCCGCCGCTGGCGCCGGTGACGAGTGCGCGTTTTCCGGAAAGATCGAACATGGTGGTGCTCTCCTCGTTCATTCAGTTTCGGGCGGCCAGAAAGGCTTCGATATCGGCCTGAGTGCCGATGGCCTGGGCGGCGACATCCTTGCTGATACGCTTTGCAAGGCCGGTGAGGACCTTGCCGGTGCCCAGCTCGTAGAGTTCGGTGACGCCGCCTTCGCCTGTGAGCCAGGTCACCGATTCCGTCCAACGCACCATGCCGGTGACCTGTTCAACGAGGTGGCGGCGGATTTCGGCGGGGTCGGTGATGGGGGACGCCAGGACGTTGGCAACCAGGGGCACCGCCGGGGCTTTCATATCGACCATGGCGAGCGCTGCTTCCATGGCTTCGGCGGCAGGCTCCATGAGCGCGCAATGGAACGGTGCGCTGACCGGAAGCGGCAGGGCACGCTTTGCGCCGCGGGCCTTGGCCAGCTCCATGGCGCGCTCGATGGCGCTGGCATCGCCGGAAATGACCACCTGGCCCGGAGAATTGTCGTTGGCCACATCGCAGACCGAACCTTCGGCTGCAGAGGCGGCAATTTCGCGCACCGCATCCATTTCCAGACCGAGGATGGCGGCCATGGCGCCCTGCCCGACCGGCACGGCCTGCTGCATGGCGCGGCCACGGGTCTGGACAAGGCGGGCGGTGTCGGCGAGCGAAAAGGTTCCGGCGGCGCAAAGGGCCGAATATTCGCCGAGCGAATGGCCGGCGACGTAGCTGGCAGCGTCTGCGACGGTGACGCCGTTGGCTTTAAGCACGCGGATAACGGCGATGGACGCGGCCATCAATGCGGGTTGGGCGTTTTCGGTGAGGCGGAGGGTGTCCTCGAGGCCTTCGAACATGATTTTCGAGAGCGCGACGCCAAGCGCATCATCGACTTCCTCGAAAACGGCGCGGGCCTGGGGATAGGCCTGGGCCAGATCGTGCCCCATGCCGACAGCCTGGCTGCCCTGTCCGGGAAAGGTGAAAGCCGGTTTGGTCATGACGTCCTCTCGCGCAGTTCTTTTTCTGGCGGCAATTTGGAGTTGCGGCTGGTCGATGACAAGCGCCCCGCTCCAAGTTGGCGGGCGAGGTGCCCGCAAAACCGGGCCAAGTCAAGGCGAAGCGGGGGAAAGGAGCGCTATTTCTGTGCGAAATCGAGCCCCGCTTCCTTCATCGCGCCCTCAACGGTCGGTAGCGATGCCGGGCCAACGCCATGCAGGGCGAGGAATTCTTTCCGGGAGAGTTTGGCGAGGTCTTCGAGGGTTTTTATGCCCGCGTGATCGAGAGCGCCGGCGGCGGGGCGGCTGAGTTTTTTGGGGAGGTCGGTCATTGTCATTGTTCTCCAAGCAATAAATCTGATTGCATGCGCCGGCAGCGTAAGAGCCCAAGGAAACCCTTGCAATCGGGCCCCATCCGCTATAGATGACGCCTGCATTCGTTTGGCCGGGGGCTGAACGGAGGGTTGTTTTTTGTGTCACAAACGCAAGGAACAATGGACCGATAGTTTGCTGGTCCGGCCTCCCGTGTTCCCGCTCTTTAGTAGAACCTTTGTCGCCTTTCCATGGCTACAAGGAGGCTCCGCGCCGGCGATGCTTTTTGAAGCTGAATGTGAGAAAGGCATTCTATGCCCCTTTATGAGCATATCTTTCTGTCGCGGCAGGACGTCTCCGCGCAGCAGGTCGAAGACCTGACCAAGACCTATACCGACCTTCTGGCCGAAAACGGCGGCAAGGTTGCAAAGTCGGAATACTGGGGGGTCAAGTCGCTCTCCTACCGCATCAACAAGAACCGCAAGGCCCATTACACGCTGCTCAACATCGAAGCGCCGGCTGTCGCCGTTGCCGAGATGGAGCGCCAGATGCGCATCAACGAAGACGTCTTGCGCTTCATGACCATCCGCGTGGACGAGCATGAAGAAGGCCCTTCGGTGATGATGCAGAAGCGTGACCGCGACGACCGCCCCGGTGGCGACCGTCCCCGCGGCCCGCGCCGGTTTTAAGGAGTAGATGAGTCATGGCTATTCGTGATCTTACCCAGTCGCAGACCCGTCGGCCCTTCCAGCGCCGCCGCAAGACCTGCCCGTTCTCGGGCGCCAATGCACCGACCATCGACTACAAGGATGTTCGTCTGCTCCAGCGCTATGTTTCCGAGCGCGGCAAGATCGTCCCCTCGCGCATCACGGCCGTTTCGGCCAAGAAGCAGCGCGAGTTGGCCCGTGCCATCAAGCGCTCGCGCTTTCTGGGCCTTCTGCCCTACGCAGTGAAATAAGCAGCTGTCGCTGCATTCGTTGGGGGCTGGAAATCGGTCCGGCCCTCTAACCGCCTTTGATGGCGGGACAGCATTGGAGAAAACAAATGAAAGTCATCCTTCTCGAGCGCGTGGGCCGCATGGGCACCATCGGCGACGAAGTGACCGTCAAGGACGGTTTTGCGCGCAACTTCCTTCTGCCCCAGGGCAAGGCACTCCGCGCATCGGACGCCAACCGCGCCAAGTTCGAAGCCGAACGTCAGACCATCGAAGCGCGCAACGCCGAACGCCGGTCGGAAGCTGAAAAGAACGCCTCATCGCTCGACGGCAAGACCATCGTGATGGTCCGCCAGGCCGGCGAAACCGGCCAGCTTTACGGTTCGGTTTCGGCCCGCGATATCGCCGATGCCCTGCTGGCCGAAGGCGAAAAGGTCGAGCGCAACCAGATCGATCTCGAAGGCCCGATCAAGGCTGTCGGTCTGCACGAAGTTGCTCTGAACCTGCACGCCGAAGTTGCGGTCAAGATCACCGTCAACGTCGCCCGGTCCTCGGACGAAGCCGAGCGTCAGGCCGCCGGCGAAAACCTCGCCCGCAAGGACTATAACGACGAGGAAGAGGAATTCGTCTCTCTCGCCGATATGGAAGACGAAGATTACGAGGCGACGCAGGACGAAGCGGCCACAGCGGCCGAGGAAATCGAGCGCCAGCAAGACGCATAAGCGTTTCCTGGAGTATTTCCGCGTTTCTTCGAATCGCGGCTCCAAGTTCTTGTTTGGTCGCGCTTCCGAACCGGATAAATGGTTCCCACTTATCCTGGAAGCACTCCAGCCATCGAATCGAAAGGCCGGGCCTGCGCCCGGCCTTTTTGTTTGTCGAGGCGCCTGCTACTTTTCCCCGCAGTTAGCCACACCGACTCACTCGTTAAGCTGGCAAGAGCGGTGGCGACGAAATTTTAACATTCGCTTGTTGCCGTGCCTGCTGTGTGCGGTATGAAAGAAGCCCACCCGATCGCAAGAGACCGCAATGGAAGCTGTGAGGCGGCTCGCGCCCGTCACGACCGAATCCGAAGCCAAGTACAAGACCGCCCCGCACAACATCGAGGCGGAGCAGGCCCTGCTGGGCGCGATTCTGGTCAACAACGAAGCGTTCTATCGCGTTTCCGATTTTCTCGAGCCCGACCATTTCTACGAGCAGATTCACCGGGCGATCTTCGAGGTGTGCGGCAAGATCATCAGGGCGGGCAAGACCGCGACCCCGGTGACCACCAAGACCTATTTGCCCGACGATCTGCTCGAAGGCGTCACCATGGCGCAATATCTGGCGCGGCTGGCTGCGGAAGCGACGACGGTTCTCAATGCCGCCGACTATGGGCAGGCGATCTATGATCTGGCGATACGGCGCAACCTGATCCTGATCGGCGAGGAGGTGATGGACACCGCCTATAACGCCGATGTGGAAAGCTCGGCGCAGATCCAGATCGAGGACGCCGAAAAGCGGCTGTTCGATCTGGCGGAAAAGGGCCGCTACGATGGCGGCTTTCAGGGTTTCAACCAGGCGCTGATCGAAGCGATCAACATGGCGGGCGAAGCCTATTCGCGCGACGGATCGCTTTCGGGCACCGCAACGGGGCTGACCGATCTCGACCGGCTGATGGGCGGGCTGCAGCGCTCGGATCTGATCATCCTTGCGGCACGTCCGGCCATGGGCAAGACATCGCTGGCCACCAATATCGCGTTTTCGGTGGCCAAGGCCTACAAGGCCGAACCGACGCCGGACGGGCACATGAAGACCGTCAATGGCGGGGTTGTGGGGTTCTTTTCGCTCGAAATGAGTGCCGAACAGCTCGCCACACGTGTTCTGGCCGAGCAATCGGAAATTTCCTCGTCCGATATCCGGCGCGGCAATATTCACGAGAGCCAGTACACAAAGCTTGTGGACACCTCCAACCTTATGGCGCAGGTGCCGCTCTATATCGACGATACGGGCGGCATCTCGATTGCCCAGCTTTCGGCGCGCGCCCGGCGATTGAAGCGGCAAAAGGGGCTCGATCTTCTGATTGTCGACTATCTGCAGCTTCTGTCCGGCTCGAAAAAAGTCGGTGAGAACCGCGTGCAAGAACTGACGGAAATCACCACGGGGCTCAAGGCCCTGGCCAAGGAGCTCGAAGTTCCCATCATCGCGCTGTCCCAGTTGTCGCGTCAGGTGGAAAACCGCGAGGACAAGCATCCCCAGCTCGCCGATCTTCGCGAATCGGGGTCGATCGAGCAGGACGCCGACGTGGTGCTGTTCGTTTATCGCGAGGAATATTACCTGGGCAACAAGGAGCCCAAGGAGGGCACCCAGGAACATCTCGAGTGGCAAGCCGAGATGGAAAAGGTGCATGGGCGGGCCGAAATCATCATCGCCAAGCAGCGCCACGGCCCCACGGGCACCGTGCAATTGCACTTCCAGGCCAACCTCACCCGGTTTTCGAACCTTGCCCGCGAGGATTATCTGCCGACGCGCGGCGAGTAGGAGACCGCCCGACTTGCCGGGCGCCTTGGTTTCGCGCTACCCCAGATCGGAAGGGATTCGGCGGACGTTATGACCACTTCAAAGAGCATTCTCGGTGGCGGCATCACCATCGATCTCGATGCCATCGTGCGCAACTGGAAGGCGCTCGATACGGTGTCGGGGAAATCGCTGACCGGCGCCGTGCTCAAGGCCGATGGCTATGGCACGGGCGCCAAAGTCGTGGGCCGGACCCTCTATAAGGCCGGGGCGCGATTCTTTTTCGTTGCGACGCCCGACGAGGGTGTAGCGCTGCGCGAGGCGATCCCCAACGCGTTCATTTTCGTCCTCGACGGGTTAATCCCGCGCGCTGCCGCCGATTATGCGGCCCATGGGCTGATGCCGGTGCTGGCCTCGATGAGCCAGCTGACCGAATGGCTCGATTTCTGCCTCAACCGCGGCAAGGCGGTGCCGGCCGCGCTGCATTTCGATACCGGATTCAACCGGGTCGGATTTCGCATGAAAGAGGCCGAACTGGTGCGGCGCGAACTCGACCAGTCGGGGTTCGAGCCGCAGATGATCATGAGCCATTTCGCCTGCGCCGATCAGCCGAGCCACGAAATGACCCGCAAGCAGAACGGGCTGTTTCAGGGCCTGCTCAATCACTTCCCGGACGTTCCCGCCTCGATCGCCAATTCGGCGGCGGTGATGAGTTCGAAAGACTATCACTACCATCTCGTGCGGCCCGGAATAGCGATGTATGGCGGGCGTGCCATCAACGGGCGGCCCAACCCGATGGCGCCTGTGATCGAGATGAACGTCCCGATATTGCAGATAAAGGATGCGCGGATCGGGGAAACCGTGGGCTATGGCGCGGCCTATCGCCTGCGCCGCGACACGCGCATCGCCATCATGGCGTTGGGCTATGCCGATGGTTATTTCCGTGGGCTGTCGGGTATTGGCGGGCAGATGGGCGGACGCGTTGCCGTCAACGGAACCATCGTTCCGGTGCTTGGGCGCGTCTCGATGGACATGACGGCCATCGACATCACCGATGTGCCGGGACTGGTGCAGCCGGGTGATCCGGTCGAGATCCTGGGGCCGACCATCTCGATCGACGATGTGGCCGATGCGGCGCGGACCATAGGCTATGAAGTGCTGACGACGCTCAACGGGCGCTTCCCGCGCAATTATGTCAACCTGCCCGAAGGCGTATCGCTGGACTGAGATTTGTTCTCAATTTGTTCTTGATCGAAACGCATCCAGACAATAGGGTCGTTTTGACTCAGATTCGGGACGATCCTTGGCCAAACTGAAATCCAGTTATGTCTGCCAGTCATGCGGCAACGTGACCCCCCGCTGGGCCGGGCGGTGCGAGGCGTGCGGGGAGTGGAACTCCATCGTCGAGGAGGTCGCGACCTCGGGCGTGGGCGCGGGTCCCAAGGCAGCGGTCGCTTCGGGGCGTCCGGTTGAATTGGTGCCGCTTTCGGGTGACAGCGAAGACGCGATCCGTATCGAGAGCAAGAATGGCGAGCTCGACAGGGTGCTGGGCGGCGGGTTCGTCATGGGATCGGCTATCCTGGTGGGCGGCGATCCGGGGATCGGCAAATCGACGCTGCTGTTGCAGGCGGCCGCGTCGCTGGCGCGGCAGGGCAAGCGGGTCATCTATATTTCCGGTGAAGAGGCGATTGCGCAGGTGCGGCTGCGCGCTGCGCGGCTTGGCGTTGCCGATGCGCCGGTGGAGCTGGCCAGTGAAACCCATGTGGAGACCATTCTTGCCACCATCGAAAAAGGCAAGGCGCCCGATCTGGTGATCATCGATTCCATCCAGACCTGCTGGACCGAGCGCGTGGAAAGCGCACCAGGCACAGTCACGCAGGTGCGCACCAGCGCGCAGGCGCTGACCCGATTTGCCAAGAAATCGGGCTCGGCAGTGGTGCTGGTGGGGCATGTGACCAAGGATGGGCAGATCGCCGGACCACGTGTGGTCGAGCATATGGTCGATGCGGTTCTTTATTTCGAGGGCGACACATCGCTGACCTATCGCATCCTGCGCGGGGTCAAGAACCGTTATGGCGCGACCGACGAGATCGGCGTGTTCGAGATGGCCGGATCGGGATTGCGCGAAGTGCCCAACCCGTCTGCACTGTTTCTCGATCAGCGCGATTCCGGGGCGGCGGGATCGGCGGTGTTTGCCGGCGTCGAGGGTACGCGGCCGGTACTCGTGGAAATCCAGGCATTGGTCGCCCCCTCCCCGCTGGGCACGCCGCGCCGGGCGGTGGTGGGCTGGGATTCGTCGCGGCTTTCGATGGTGCTGGCGGTGCTCGAAACGCGGTGCGGGGTGCGGATCGGGGCCAATGACATCTATCTCAATGTGGCGGGCGGGCTAAAGGTCAATGAGCCGGCAGCCGACCTTGCCGTGGCAGCGGCGCTGATCTCATCGCTGACCAATTCGCCCCTGCCCGCCGATGCCGTCTATTTCGGCGAGGTTAGCCTTTCGGGCGGAGTCCGTCCGGTGGTGCATGCCAATCTGCGGGTGCGCGAGGCGGCAAAGCTGGGATTCGGATCGGTGCATACCGCCAAGCTCAACGCTTCGGAGCGGACCGACGGGGTGGCGATCAATGAATTTTCGGCGCTGGCCGAACTTGTGGGCCGGATCGCGGCAGCAGGCGAGCGGAGCATGGCCGATGCGGACTGATTTTGGTACACGACGTTGGGTAAGCCTTGGAAATCCCATGCAATCGCTTGGCTTTGCCACATTTAACCGCTAAACGGACAGTCAAACAGGGCTTGCTGGAGACCGATCCCCCATGCTGACTGCTTTCGACATTGCCGTCGGAATTCTCGTTCTGATTTCCGCGTTGCTGGCGACGGCGCGCGGGCTGACCCGCGAAGTGCTCTCGCTCGTCACCTGGGCCGGTGCGGCCGCGTTTGCCGCCTACATGTTTTTCTACCAGCCCCAGATCGCCCAGGAATTCGTGGCCGATCCGCTGTGGGCCAATATCGCCACCGTGGTGGTGAGCTTTATTGTTGCGCTGATCATCCTGCATCTTCTGACCATGAAGATCGGGGATTTCATCACCGATTCCAAGCTGGGTCCGCTCGACCGGACGCTCGGCTTCGTGTTCGGCGCGCTGCGGGGCATCCTGATCGCGGTGGTCGTTGTGATCTTTGCCGATTGGCTGATCGGGGAAAATCCGCCCAATCTGCCGTGGTATGGCGAGGCGCAGTCGCTGCCGACCTTGCGCTCGCTGGGTGACGGGCTGATCTCGCTTCTTCCGGAAAATCTCGAAGAACAGGTCAACGATCTGCTGCAGGGCACCAACCCGATGGAAGATCCCGTCATCACCGACGAGGGCTCCAACGATCCGCAGCCGGCAACGACCACCGAACCTCCGGCAGCGATCAACGGAGTGTGATATCGCCGCAGGCGGTATCGAGCTGTGTTGACTTGCATGGGTCGGGAGCGTAAGCCCCCGATTGACGGAGCGATTTTTGCGAAGCGCGCAAGGCTTTCCGAACCGCTCCTTTTATGTCCTCGCATCAATGGTGGATAATTTGAGCACGCTCCACGCGACGACAGGCGATCACCTGACAGGGCTTGCCCTCGAGATGGACGGAGACACGCTGCGCGAGGAGTGCGGCGTGTTCGGCATTTTGGGGCACAATGATGCGGCGGCGCTGACAGCGCTAGGGCTTCACGCCCTCCAGCATCGCGGACAGGAAGCCGCCGGCATCGTCTCCTTCGACGGCAAGCGCTTCAGTTCCGAGCGCCATCTGGGCCTGGTCGGCGATCACTTTACCGACGCCGCCACACTTGGCCGACTGCCCGGCAATATCGCCATGGGCCATGTGCGCTACTCGACGACGGGCGAAACGGTGCTGCGCAACGTGCAGCCGCTGTTTGCCGAACTCGAAGTGGGCGGCATCGCCATTGCGCATAACGGCAATCTCACCAATGGGCTATCGCTGCGCAAGCGTCTGATCGCGCAGGGCGCCATCTGCCAGTCGACGTCCGACACCGAAGTGGTGCTGCACCTGATCGCCCGATCCCAGCGCACACGGTCGGCCGACCGGTTCATCGATGCGCTTGGCGCCATCGAGGGCGCCTATGCGATGGTGGCCATGACGCGCACCAAGCTGATCGGGGCGCGCGACCCCAACGGCATCCGTCCGCTGGTGCTGGGCGATCTCGACGGCAGGCCGATCTTTGCGTCGGAAAGCTGCGCCCTCGACATCATTGGCGCAAAATTCGTGCGCGACGTCGAGAACGGCGAAGTGATCGTGTGCGAATTGCAGAAGGACGGCTCGGTCTCCATCGACAGCTTCAAGCCATTCAAGGCTCGTCCCGAGCGGGTGTGTCTTTTCGAATATGTCTATTTTGCCCGGCCGGATTCGGTGGTCTCGGGGCGTTCGGTCTATTCGGCGCGCAAGGCCATGGGCATCAATCTGGCCAGGGAAAACCCGGTCGAAGCCGATGTCGTGGTACCGGTTCCCGATGGCGGAACGCCGGCGGCGCTGGGCTATGCACAGCAATCGGGCATCCCCTTCGAATACGGGATCATCCGCAACCATTATGTTGGCCGCACCTTCATCGAGCCGACGCAATCTATCCGGGCGCTGGGGGTCAAGCTCAAGCACTCGGCCAACCGGGCGGTAATCGAAGGCAAGCGGGTCGTGCTGGTCGATGATTCCATCGTGCGGGGCACCACATCGCTGAAAATCGTTCAGATGATCCGCGAAGCGGGCGCCAAAGAAGTCCACATCCGGGTCGCCAGTCCGATGATCTATCATTCCGATTATTACGGCATCGACACGCCCGACCCCGACAAGCTGCTGGCCAACCAGTATGCGACGCTGGACGACATGTGCCGCTATATCGGCGCGGACTCGCTGGAATTCCTGTCGATCGACGGGCTTTATCTCGCCGTGGGTGGAGAAAAGCGCAATCCAAAGGCGCCGCAATTTACCGACCATTATTTCACCGGCGATTATCCCACGCCGCTCACCGATCTGGAGGGGCGCTCCAAGAACGACCCCAAGCAGATTTCGATGCTGAGAGAAGCCGTATAGCATGACCGATATCAAAGACCTTGCCGGCCGCGTGGTGCTGGTGACCGGTGCCTCGCGCGGGCTGGGCTATGCCGCCGCCAAAAACGCCGCCTCGCGCGGCGCGCATGTGATCGCCGTGGCGCGAACGGTGGGCGGGCTCGAAGATCTCGACGACGACATCCAGGCGCTGGGCTCCTCGACAACGCTGGTACCCATGGATCTGACCGATGGGGAAGCCATCGACCGGCTCGGCGCCGCTATTTTCGAACGCTGGGGCCAACTCGACGGGCTGATCGGCAATGCGGGCGCACTGGGCGTTTTGAGCCCCCTGCCCCATATCGCACCCAAGGACTTCGCCAACGTCTTTGCGGTCAATGTGGAAGCCAATTTCCGGCTGATCCGCTCGCTGGATCTGTTGCTGCGCCAGTCCGATGCCGGGCGGGCGGTGTTCATCTCCTCGGGCGCGGCGCTGTCGGCCAAGCCCTATTGGGGGCTTTATGCGGCGTCGAAAGCGGCGCTGGACGCCATGGTCAAAGCCTATGCCGGGGAAATGGCGATCACCGAGGTGAAGGCCAATATCTTTTATCCCGGACAGGTCCGCACCGCCATGCGCGCCAAGGCAATGCCGGGCGAAGACCCCAAGACGCTGCCCTCGCCCGACGAGGTCGCGCCGAAAATCGTCGATCTGGTATCGGCCAATTACACACAGACCGGCATGCGGGTGGACATCCTGCAGGGCGAAGAGCCCCTTTAGAGCCGTTCAGGATTTGATTGAATCAAATCCTCGGCTCTAACCCCTTGTTTTGTCGCGTGTACAAACCGCAAAACCGTCTCCACTT
>NZ_CAXAXY010000099.1:0-10644 GCF_963972885.1 uncultured Pelagibacterium sp.
ACCCCGACATCATCCTCAACGGCGCAACAAAATCTCCAGAGGAAATGACCGAGGAAATCTATGGGAAAATCGGAGCGTGAGGCGGCGTCCAACCTGCCAAACCCCTTAATCCCCCCGGACCAACGGGTCTGGCCTTAAGGGGACACCGACCTTCTCCTCCTTCGCTTCCCCGGTGAAAACCGGGGTCCAGCAGCGCAGCCGCAGACTCCACCGCCATGTGCTATGCGCATGGACCTGGCGTTCGCCGGGGCAGCGACAGAGAAGGAAAAGACCCGGCGTCCTCACCCCCTTGGTCACCCCGGCCTTGAGCCGGGGTCCAGTACACCCGGCTTTTTGGGTTGGGCCCGAACAGCGCCGCGCGCAAACGCTAACCGAACAGGTCCAGCGTCAGTTCCGGCTCCGGTGCAGGCTTGGGCTTCGATCGCGCTTTGGGTTTGCTCGGCGGCTGTTCAACGCTCTCGACCATCTCTGGCCCTGCCGCTTCCGCGACCGGCAACAGCGGGCTCACCCAATCCCGCAGCGAAACAAACGCATCGGGAACCAGACAATAAAGCCGGCGCTGCCGATCGGCCCGCACGGTTGCCACCCCCGCATCGCGCAGCACTTTCAGGTGCTGGGAAATCGCCGGCTGGGTCACGCCGGGAAAAGCGGCAACAAAGGCACCGGCCGGCAATTCGCCGCCAACCAGCATGTCGATCATCCGGCGCCGCGTTGGATCGGCGACAACAGCAAAAATGTCCATAAGCGCCGATTTATACACTCACGCCCCAAGCGCAAGACTGTCGGGTGTCCGGGGCTTTCAAGCCTGTGGAAATCTACTCGAGCAGTTCGGCCAGCTCGTTCAGCGCCTCGTGCCACGCTTCGATCGAAAAAATCCGCGACTCCGCGTCGGCATGGGCTTCTGCGATTTCAACGATGGTGATCTCCGTCCGCGAATCATCGACCGGTGCGAACGTCACGATCAGCGTGCTGTCGTGCTCGGAACCTTCGCCCTCCATGTGCCAGAGCTCCACCAGTTTTCGGTCCTGCTCATAGCTGGCGACCGTTCCACTGATGACATGGCTGACGCCGGGCTCGTCGGCATCGGACGTCTCGAACCGAAACTTCCCGCCTTCGAACGGCTCGAATTCGACGATTTCGGCCTGCCATTGTTCGAGCAGGGCCGGGTCGGTCCACGCAGAAAACAGTTCATCGGCCGGCGCATCGATGGTGCGCGACAGGGTGATGGAGTGGTCGGCCTGATCGGTCATGTCAGTCTCCCGTGTTGGGCAGCAATGCCGTCAAAAGCCCCGCCAGCGGCAGGAAGGCGCAAAGCTGGAATACAAAAATGATGCTGGTCGCGTCGGCCACGACCCCGAGCACAGCAGCACCCAAAGCGCCCATGCCGAATGCAAATCCGAACATCAGGCCCGCGATCATGCCCACCCGGCCCGGCAGCAATTCCTGCGCATAAACCAGAATGGCCGAAAACGCCGACGCCAGGATGAACCCGATGATCGCCGTCAGAACGATCGAAAGCTCAAGCCCCACATAGGGCAGGGCCAGCGTGAAGGGAAGGGGCCCAAGGATCGAGACCCAGATCACCAGTTTGCGCCCGACCCTGTCGCCCACCGGCCCGCCGATAAACGTGCCCGCCGCCGCAGCGCCGAGGAAAACAAAGAGATAGAGCTGGGCCGTGGACGCTTCCAACCCGAATTTTTCGATCAGGAAGAACGAATAAAAGCTGGTCATCGACGCCATATACACATTCTTGCTCAGAACCAGCATGGCAAGAATGGCAAAGGCGCCGAGCAGTCCGGCCCGCGAAAGCGAGCGATTGCGAACCGCCACCGGCTGGGGCTTTTTCATCCGGTTCTGGCCCGAATACCATCGGCTCACGGCAAACAGCACGGTAATGGCCGTTAGCGCCACGATGGCAAACCACGAGACGCTGCCCTGGCCGCGCGGAATGATGATGAAGGCGGCCAGAAGCGGCCCCATCGCGGTCCCCACATTGCCCCCCACCTGAAACAGCGACTGGGCAAACCCCAACCGCCCGCCCGACGCCATGCGCGCGACGCGCGAGGATTCAGGATGAAAGATCGATGATCCGACCCCGATCAGCGCCGCCGCGACCAGCAGCATCGGAAAACTCGATGCAGCCGAGAGAACGAGCAGCCCGCACAGCGTCGAACACATGGCGATCGGCAGCGAATAGGGCTTTGGATATTTGTCGGTGTAGTACCCCACCAGCGGCTGCAACAGCGACGCGGTGAGCTGGTTGACCAGCGTAATCAGCCCGATCTGGGTAAAATCGAGGGCATAGATCTCGCGCAGCAACGGATAGACCGCGGGCAGCAGCGCCTGCATCAGATCGTTGAGCATGTGTGAGAAGCTGATGGCGAACAGCACCCACAGGGACGCTGTTTGCCGCGCGGGCTGATGCTCCGCTGTCGTGGCGGTCATAAGGCTAATCCGGAAAGGCAGCGGCGTGGTGTGCCCACGCCGCTCGTGTTCTCGCAAAAACCGTTACGTCCGTGCCGATCTTTCGTCAAGCAAGGCGTGGCACCGCTCTACGGGTTGGACGGATTTTCGCTTCTGAGGTCCTCGGGATCGACATGGTCGACCTGCTGATCGAGCGGAGGATCGTTCCGCGTCTTCCAGAGCGAATAGGCAATGCCCGCCGCCAGTGTCCCCACGGTTATGGCCAGCGAAAGCACCGTATCGATATGAATGCCCACCGGTACCAGCGAGATCTTGATGCCCACATAGATCAGAACGATGGCAAGCGCCGTCTGCAGGTACCGGAAGCGGGCCATCGCCGCCGAAAGGGCAAAGAACAGAGCCCGCAGCCCCAGAACCGCAAAGACGTTCGAGGTATAAACGATAAACGGGTCCTGGGTGATCGCAAAGATCGCCGGCACCGAATCGACGGCAAAGATCACGTCGACGATTTCCACCATGATCAGCGCCACGGCCAATGGCGTGAGCCAGAGCACCAGCTTGCCGCTGGTCGGGTGGGGCTTTTCGACGAAGAACTTGTTGCCGTGGAACTGCGGCGTGATCCTGAACCGCTTGCGCAGGAATTTCAGGATCTTGTTGTTTTCGATATCGTCGTCGTCCTCGACCTTCTTGAACATCCGCAGGCCGGTAAAGATCAAAAAGGCGCCGAAGACGAAAAGGATCGGCTCGAACGCATGCACCAGCGCCACGCCCATGCCGATCAGGATCGCGCGGAACACCAGAACCCCGATAATCCCCCAGAACAGTACCCGGTACTGGTAGATGCGCGGGACACCCAGAAACGCGAAAATCGAGGCGATGACGAAGATATTGTCCATCGCCAGGCTCTGTTCGATAATGTAGCCGGTGAAGAACTCCAGCCCCGACTGCGACCCGCGCACCAGCCAGACCCAGCCGCCGAACGCACAGGCGACCAGCACATACATGCCATAGAGCACGAAGCTCTCTTTGGCGCTGATCTCTTTCTGCTCCTTGTGCAGGAACCCGAGATCAAAGATCAGGATGACCGCAACCACGGCCAGAAACGCGAGCCAGAACCACGCGGGCGTGTTCAGGAACGGTGTATACAAAAATGAAGCGAAATTTTCCATCGCCGGGACCTTCTCCATGTAACTCGTGGAGCAGTTCCGACATCACGCAGCGATCAAGAGCGCTACGCCAGAGGGGCCCGGCACTGCGCGGCGACATATACGCCCTTTCGCGCGCAGATTAAAGGGGCCGCCGGGCTCAAAGGCCGTGCTTTTCCAGTGTGTCGATATATTCGTCCATCACCGTTTCCCGGTCGCGGCCCGAATCCCAGCCGGCATCGATCTGCGCCTTGATCGCCGGGTCCAGCGCTTCCCATTTGGCTTCCCATTCTTCGGCATTGGCGATCCAGTATCCCACCAGCTCGTAGCGCTCGGCGGGAAAGCCCAGCTCCTTGCGCACGAATTTGCGGATGGCCCGCACCACCTTCTGCTCGCCTGCCACCCACACATAGCCCGGTGTTGCGGGCAGGGGCACGCTGCGCACAATCTCCTCGAGCCGGCTGGGGCCAACCCCATTGCCGCAGCCATGCAGCCAGGTCACTGTCGCCGCAGCATGATAGGGCAGGATCTGCTCATCGTCCTTTTGCGCCACTTCCACGAAGACGCGCGACTGAACGTGTTCGGGCGTCTGCTCGAGAATACGCGACAGCGCCGGCAGCCCGGTTGCGTCGGCGACGAGCAATTGCCAGGCATAATCCCTGGGCGGGCTATAGAGCCCGCGCGGCCTGTTTATCGTTATGCGCTCGCCCGGCGCGGCCTTCTGTGCCCATTCGCTGGCCAGCCCGCCCTCGTGGACCACGAAGTCGATGTCGATGGTGACGTCCTCGCCCTCCTGCGCGAACCGCCGCACCGTATAGGTCGAACACCGAACAGCATCCTGACCGTCCGGATAGGTCCAGCGGCCATCTTCGGTAATGTGGGGGAGATGGAGCTTGCCGGTTTCCTCATTGGGAAAGAACAGCCGCAGATATTCGTCACCGACTCCGGTCGTGCGAAACGCCTTAAGCCCCTCGCCGCCAAATGTCAGCCGCACCATGCCCGGTGTCAGCGCCTGCCGGCCAAGCAGCGTCACATCGTAAAACATCTGGCTCATCGCGCGCTCCAGCCCGTGGAATTGTCACGCAACGGGATAATTTATCTTGATCGCAGCAGTCAAGAATTTAAGCGCAAAACCAAACGGCAAAGCCCGCGCCCGCCAACACATGTCGGCGCGACCGGGCTAACACGAATGCAGAAGAAAAATGGCTCCCCGGGCCGGATTCGAACCAGCGACCAACCGGTTAACAGCCGGTTGCTCTACCACTGAGCTACCGGGGAACGCGTAGCCTGCTTGGCAGGTGGCGATCATCTAGCCAATTTGGTGGCGCTTGCCAACCCCCATTTGCCCATTCATTCGCTATGATGGCCAAGCCGGCGGGAAAGCGCGAGCAGATCGCCGATGGCATTGACCCCGGCAAAGGGGTTTTGCGCATGCGTCCGGGCATAATCGAGCCGCCGGGCGCCCAGCGCGGTCTGTGCGTCCCGTATGCGTGGGCCGCGCGGAGCAGGGGCGATGGCCGCCAGATGGGCAATCAGTGGCTCGGGCCGCCACAACGCATTGGTCGGATAATCGCGCTCGCCGAAGGCGCTGACCACGCAATCATGCCCGCCGGCCAGCATTTCCATCGCCCGCGCCGCAAAATCGTGCGGCCAGAACGGCGTATCCACCGAAACCGAAAGCATGAGCGAATCAGGCGCATTGGCGCGCACCCACAACGCCCCGGCCAGCAGCCCCGCCGTCGGCCCGGCAATCCCGCCATCGGCGTCGGGCACGCATACCATGCCCGGCGTAGGCCGGACCACGCCCGAACCGCTCGAAACCACGATCCGGCTGCATTGGGGCTCAAGCGCCCTCGATACCCAGTCGATCAGCGCCAGATTGCCGAGCCGGAGATCGGCTTTTCGCACACCGCCCAACCGGCGGCCGGCACCCCCCGCCAGAATCAATCCCACAATATTCATCGACATCGTTTACCTACTCACCGCCATCCGCAGACCGTACTGCGATGGCTTCTTAAGGCTCTGCGCCGATTATTTGGAAAATTGAAGGTGTGGATCGCATACGGCCTTGCCTAATTCCCCCAAACTACAATAGAACCCCGCCCCAGAGGCCTCGTGGCGGAGTGGTGACGCAGCGGATTGCAAATCCGTCCACACCGGTTCGATTCCGGTCGAGGCCTCCATTTCCCTTGCAGAGCAGAACGATTTTCTCCTCGCGCAACCTCACTGGCGCGGTGCCGCCGTTACGAAACGCAAATCGTCGGCCACAGCCTGCCAATAATGCGCAGTCGAGAATTCGAGCCGGGTAATGGATTTGTAGTCGGCGGCAAAATAGACGGGGCCGTAGGCCGAAAGCGCGAATTCGTCGTCATGGACAAGCGCCTCCCCACGCCAGGCGCGGATACGCAGGGTCTCCCCTTCGGCGCTGCTCCAGGCGACCCCGAAATACCCGCCGACAAAATCGAACGGGTCATCGCCAGCGATCGCCGTGGGGTGGCCCGAACTCGTATAGGCGATATATTCGCCCGACATCATGGTGTTGATGTAGCCTTCGCCCTCGTAGAATCGGCCGTGGGTGGCCACCCAGTTCTCCCAATGCAGCCCGCCATATCCGTTGGGCACCTTCATCAACTGGTCGCCGACGAACAGATCGTCAAAGCCCAACGTTACCGCCTCGCCGGCCAATGAGGCCTCATCGGACCATTCGAGCGGCAGCACGACGGGGATACGCCCGACCGCGACCTCCTGCGCGCCAACCGTCCAGTCACCCGGCGTTACGGGCAGGCGGTACCAGTCCCCCTCGGCCGAAAGGGCAGGGACGGTTTTGCCGTCCGGCCCGCTGGCCACAACCGTGTCAGGCCCGTCGGCCGCGCGCCCCCTGATTTCTGGAACGGGCGCCAGGCCTACCGGGACGGGCAAATGGTCCGCAACGATATCGCCCGGCGCGCCCACCAGCATCGACATGGGAATGGTTTGTTCGCCATTGCCGGTCGTTACCGTCCATCCCGGTGGCGGCACCACGCGAAACGTGTGGGCTCCAGCCTCTGTGATATCGGCATCGACCTGCGCGAGCGAGGTGTTGAAATTGGCATAGCCGCCGATATTGGTGCGTACCGTTTTGGCGCCGCCCGACGGGGTCAGCAGCTCCACCGCGACGTTGACGAACACCCGGTCGCCCAGATCATAGGTCCCGCTGTCGTTCATGTCGCGGAACACGAACGAGGAAATGTTCATCGAGCCGCCATTGGGGCCGCCCCAGTCCCGCAACTGGTAATAGCCGCTTTCCTGCCCCTGCGCCGGCAGGGCCAGGGGCAACACGCAAACCGCCAGAGAGAAGAGTCGCCTGGTCCAGGATTGCACCATTTTGCCTGCCTTTGCCTGTTGTATGGGATATCGGCGCGTCCGATCCGGCCCGAAGGCTGCCGAACTTGTCCCCCGGGGTCAACCTGGTGCGGAACCTGCCTCTGTTTGAAGCGTTCTGGAAGGCCCGCCGCGATCAGAGTGAAAAAATGAAACCGACAACAAATCCAGATTCCGCCCTTGGCGGCCTCGCCGCACCGGTGTTCTGGGGCCGGTCGGTTCTTGCCTTCGCTCATGGCGCAATATTGCTCGCCGGGATCGTTTCCATCGGTGCGGCGCTCTTGCTGCTCGGCCTTCTGGCCTGGCCAGTAAGGCTGGTGCGGCGCCAAATGGGGTTTTAGAAGGTGTCCGGCAAAACATGTCCCCGACGCGATCGGAAATGGAAACGGTTTTGCGGTTCAGGTACGCGACAGGACAAGGCTTGGAGCCGGGGATCTGATTCAATCAAATCCTGAACGGCACTAAGGGCCCTGCCCATTACATCGACCGGCTGCCGCGAGCTTTCAGGAACCGGGAACGGTTGTCCCCTCCGACTTGAAGGCCGATCCGTCGGCGCTCGAGCGGAACATCGTGAGCGTGCCCGACCACAACAGGCGCACGGGATTTTCGGTCTCGTTCGACCAGCAATGGCTGCGATTGCCGCGAAAGTGCAGGCTGTCGCCGGGGCCGACCGCCGTTTCTTCCTCCTCGATCCGCAACGTCAGCTTTCCCTCGAGCACATAGACCATTTCCTCGCCCTCATGATTCGCCACTTCCGAACGGTAGCCCGGAGCGATGGTGATGAGAAACGAGGACAGGACATTGCCCGGGAATTCGGCATGAAGTCTTTCGTAGGAAATCAGCGAATCGTCGACGGAAAAGCGCATCCGCTGGCCGGCCCGGGTCAGCGCATCCTGGGCGTTCGGTGTGGCAATGAAGTAATCCACCCCGACCCCTAGCGCGCGGGCGATCGATGCCAGGGTCGAAAGGGAAGGGGAGGCCTGGTCGCGCTCGACCTGACTCAGATACCCGACCGACACGCCCGATTGCGTTCCGAGTGCCTGCAGCGTCATGCGCAACGCATGGCGCCGCGCGCGGATCAGGGCACCGACCTTTGCCGCCTGCAGATTGTTGGCGATTCCCTCGGCGCGATTCATGCGATCCCTCTCTCAGGCCATCGATCAACCTTATCGAGTTCGGCCGATTTGACCAACCCGCGGTCGCGCGGGGCCGGATTCAAACACGCGCTCGTGCTGGAACCCTTCGGAAAAGTACAATATTTACCGTTGGTTAACCGTAAATACGTGGCATTTGAGCAACAATGGATGTTTGCCCTATTCCTGCCATGAGGTGGCCCCACTTCGTCCGCACTCGGAAACGACATTCCGGCCCATCGCATTGGTGCCGAACCCCGTACGGCGCAGTTGTGGCAGCAGGGCAACACTCCCGGCCCTGACTTCGGATTGCCGCTCTCGGATCGGAACCAGTGCACACCGGCACCCATTAGTTGCACACCAGCCGGTATAAAGGAGAATACATATGAACTCGCTCAAGACAGTGGCTCTCGCTGCCCTTTTGTCCACCACCGCTCTCGGCGGTGCCTTCGCTGCTGACGCCATTGGCGTTCCGGCACCCGCCGTTCCTGCTCCCGCTCCTGTCTATGACGCGGGCAGCGGTTTTGACTGGAATGGCTTTTATGCTGGTGCAAGCGCCGGCGCCCAGAACAATATCACTGCTGGCGAAACCGAATGGACCCTCGGGGCCCAGGCCGGTGTGAACGCCCAGTTCGATTTCTTCCTGGTCGGTGCTGAAGTTGCCCTCGACGGCGTCTTCGACGATCCCGACATGTACGCGTACGGTTCGGCTCTCGCCCGTGGCGGTGTTCTGGTGACTGAAGAACTGCTCGCCTATGGTGCTGTTGGTTACGGCACCGACTTTGACGCCGCCAACGGTGTTGGCGATCACGTCCTTGCCGGTGGTGGTCTCGAATTTGCCGCAACCGACGACGTTTCGATCCGTGGCCAGTATCTCTACGGTTGGGACCAGACCGGTGACGCGACGTCGAGCGACATCCACAAGTTCCAGATCGGCGCCAACTTCCACTTCTAATCGATCCGGATCGAATCTGGAGCGCGGTTCAGGGTCAATCGACCCGGACCGCACCCCATCACCGAGTCGCGAACGGCCCTGCATCTGCGGGGCCGTTTTTGTATACGATTTCGTAAGGTTACCCAATTCCCTGTGCCAGAAAGGCAACAGCACGGACATTTGATGGCGATATTGTGCCGATCCAGGGGGTTGAACGCTTAAAGGGGATTGGAATTGGGCAAAGATTGGGCAATATGAAGACTGATCAACCCCCGTGCTGTGAGGTACTTTATGTCCATGCTCAAATCCACGCTGCTTGCTGCAGCTGCTACCGTCGCTGTCGCTTCGGCCGCCCAGGCTGCTGATCCGATCATGCCGATGCCCGTGACCCCGGTCGCTCCGGTCGTCGATCCCGTTTATGACTGGTCCGGTTTCTATGCCGGTGTTCGCGTTGGCGGCCAGAACGACACAGTCGATACCGATTGGCTCGTCGGTGGTGAACTCGGCGTGAACGCACAGTGGGACATGTTCGTCCTCGGTGCCGAAGCTGCTGTTGATGCCGTTTTCGGTTCGCCCGATACCTACGCATACGGTGAAATCACCGCTCGCGGCGGTGTGGCATTCTCCGAAGTGCTGCTCTATGGCACCGTCGGTTACGGTTCCGACTTTGACGCCCCTCCTGCTTCGGGCGTTGGCGATCAGGTTCTGGCCGGTGTCGGTGTCGAGTTTGCTGTTTCCGACAGCATCTCGGTCGATGGCCGCTATGTCTACGGTTGGGGCGTCGACGCCGCTGACGACGACATCCACAAGTTCACCATCGGTGCGAACTTCCACTTCTAGGAATCGAGGCTGGCAGGGCGGGGGCAACGCCAGCTCATTACCGATTTCGAAAAACGGTCCGGCATTTGCCGGGCCGTTTTTTTTGGTGCCAATGTTCGGCAATCTGCCGGGGCAACATCACACAAGTCCATGCATTTTAGCGCCATTGTTTGCCATGTTTTTCCGGGCAGGGATGGGCGCAATTTTAGTAAAATCTTATCCACGTTCCCAAGCTTGGCTTGAGAGCCGGCCCATCCGCGCAATAATGGCGTCAATTAACCTTAATGGAGTGACGCCAATGTCTTTCGCTGTTCGCATGGCGGCCGTTCTCGTCGCCGGCCTGTCTTTCGCCGGGCCCGCCCTTGCCCAGGATTATGGCCCCTACGGAGTCACCGGGTCGGGGAGCCTGGGAAGTGGCTATGGCTTTGATTGGGATGGCTTTTATGCCGGCGTGTATGGCGGCGGTGTGCCATTCGGCACCACCTCGTGGAACGCGGGCGTGTTCTCTGGTGTCAACGTTTCCATAGACAGCGCCGTCGTCGGTCTCGAAGCCCAGCTCGGCGCCGACCTCGATGGCACCAATTCCATCGATGCCCTGCTGCTCGGCAAAGGTGGCGTCTCGCTGGGCGATGCCCTGGTCTACGCCACCGGCGGCACCGGCATCGTCTCCGGCGGTTTCGGCTATGCCCTTGGCGGCGGTGCGGAATACGGCTTCACCGACTACATGAGCGCGCGCGGTGAGGTGCTCGGTACGGGCCCCTGGGGCTCGATGCCTTCGGATATGCGCGTTACCGCAGGCCTGGCGTTCCATCTCTAGGATAGATCGCGG